>JAAYGZ010000172.1 GCA_012727515.1 Desulfovibrionales bacterium | reverse complement strand
TGACCACATGGCCCTGACTGTTCTGAATAAAGGCATAGACGATATCGCCGGTTTCGCCGACCATATTGCGCAGCCGGAGATAGTCCTGGGCCAGCAGGGGTTCAACAGCGCGGGCCGCAAGACTTTCTGCCAGGGCGCTGCCGCGTTTTTTACTTTCTTCCTTGAGTGCGGAACTGGTCATGCGGGCAACCATGGGCAGTAAAACCAGCGCAATAATGCTCACAATAGCGATGATTCCCAGGTTGAGCTTGGTCTCAAATCTGAAACGTGAGAACAGACGGGTCATGGCGTGGTTGTATCAAGGTTAAGTTTGTGGATCAGGCCGCGCACCGCTTCATAATCACTATCTCTGGCCGGGATAATATCAATCATTCCGGCGGCGCGCAGAATTTCGGCATCAACGCGGCGGCTGACTTCCAAATCAAATAAGGCCCGGCTGATCTTAAAAACCAGGGCCTGATCAAGGTCTTTGCGGGCAGAGTACACCCAGCCCGGATAAGGTTTGGTTTCGGCCAGAACGCGAATCTGGTCCACATCAATCTTGTCGTGCACAACATCCAGGGTACCTTTGCGCACAGTGCCTACGTCAAAAGCTCCGGCATACACGGCCAGGACAACGGCTTCCTGTTTTCCGCCAGAACCAGAAGCAAAAACAATATCCTGAAAGTCTGCGGCAGTAATGCCATGATCCAGAAAAAGGCCCATGGGATACAGGTACCCGCCAGCAGAGCCTGGGTCCACGGCAATAAGGCGCTTGCCCCGACAGTCCTGAATTGATGTGATAGACGGATTGTCTTTGCGAACAATGACTTGGCCCAGAAAGTCCGGGCCGCCGTCTGGTTCCACGGCCCGGGCAAAAGCAGTGGAGCCCAAGCGGGCCAGGGTGATATATACAAAGGGATTGGTAAATGAGATGTCAATTTCTCCGCGTTCAACCATCTTGATGTGTTCAGCAAAGGTATCGGGAAAAACCTGACGAAAGGACAGGCCGGTTTTCTGGCGCAGGTATTCGAGGATTCGCCTGTGGCGCTCAAAAGAAACCGCGTGGGAATACTGTGGCAGATAGGCATAGGTGACTGCTTTGGCGATGCGTGGTGGAGTCAGGGTTTCCACCCGATTCATGTCCACGCGCACAGCGCTTTCTTCTTCGGAACACCCGCTCAGAGCACAAAGAAGCACCAGACAGACACAGCGCCACCACATCATGGGTTGGCCTCCATAAAAAAACGGTTTGGTATGCAAAATGTGTATGATGAAGGGAGTGTAGCCGATAACGCGGCTATTAGGCAAATACTAGTGGGCGTTTTTATGGAAATGGTATTTTGGGGCTGGTGGCAGGTGATATAGAGGGGCGAAGAACGTCTTGCCCCTCCATGTTTTTCCATATTTTTTAATTATATTCGTTCAGGGCTGCGTCAGCATAGGTGTCTTCCAGGACCTTGCGCAGGCGGAAGGCTCCTTCAATCATGGGGGCCAGTTTGGGCAGACCGTCAATTTTATCCACATAGCTAAACGCGCCCAAAACTTCGCCCATGCGTCGTGTTTCGTCACTGCCATGTCCGGTAAAGAGCACCACCTGGATTTTCTTATTGATTTCCTTGATACGCTTCAGGGTCTCAATGCCGTCAATACCAGGCATTTCAATGTCCAGAACAACGACATCATACGCGCGTTTTTTAACCATTTCCAGGGCATCATCTCCGGTATGGGCCACGTCCGGATTGATACCATACAGGATATGCAGGCGGTCGGCGAGAATGCGGCACAAATCCTTCTCGTCGTCCACAATCAACAGCTTCATCTTGTTCATATTGTTCCTCCTTGGGAGACACCGGTACTGTCCGGCGTCAGGTGTTCGGTGCATACGTCTGTGGCTATGGGCACAGTGATGGTAAAAATCGTGCCAGATCCTTGCGTACTGCGCACGGCAATGCTCCCATCCATGGCCTCTATGATGCCGTGGCAAATAGCCAGTCCTAATCCGACCCCTTTGCCCACATCCTTGGTGGAGAAAAAGGGTTCGAAAATTCGTGTCACAACATGCTCTTCCATGCCGTGCCCCGTGTCTTCCATGGTCAGCACCAGGTGCGCATCCTGAATCCGGGCGCTGACTGTAATGCTGCCACCAGGAGCGTCCAGGGCGTCCAGGGCATTGTCGAGCATACTGCCTAAAACCTGTGTCCATTCTGATTCAGACCAGGTGCGCGCACCAAGTTCTGCATCCCAGGATTCCTGAAGCTGTACTGCTGCCTCGTGGAGGCGGGCAGTGCGTTGCGCCAGCACATTGGCCCAGATAGCAGTCAGGGCTGCATTGGCTGAGTGCATCCCCTTAACCGGGCGCAGGGTCAGGAGTTTGGATGTGATTGTCTTGCAGCGTTTGGCCTGCTGGCGAATCAGGTCCAAAGAAGAGCGTACCTGGGCCTCTGTTTTGGGGTCCAGATTGGCCTCGCTGAGCAGTTCTTCAATCCATCCTGCCTCATTAACCATGATATGGACCGGATTATTGATTTCATGGGCCACCCCTTTGCCCAGTTCGCCCAGGGCAGCGAGCTTTGCTGTCTCGGCCATGCGTTTACGACTGAGCCTGTCCAGGCGTCGCGTCTCAGCCTCATGAATGGCCTGGAGAACTCTATCCAGATGTGCAGGCTTAATCAGATAGTCACAGGCCCCGCGTTTCATTCCCGCCACAGCCGTGGCAACAGTGGAATCAGCCGTAATAAGAATGACCTGGGTCATGGGGCTGAGTCGTTTTACGTGCTCCAGGGTGCTCAGTCCATCCAGGCCGGGCATGGTAATATCAAGTAAAACCACGTCCGGCGTTGCTTCCCGCACCCTGTCCAATGCCTGGTTGCCGTCATAGGCTGTTCTGACGTGCATGTCCCGAGTGCGCAGGCGTTCGGCAAGCATGTCCGCAAAATCAACTTCGTCATCAACAACCAGAATGTTTACCATCAGCTTTGTACCGTCCTGGTGTGCACAACCTGCGTAATGCTGGCCAGCAACACATCAATGTCCAGAGGTTTTCTGTGATACACATCTGCTCCCAGGTCGAGGCAGGTCTGACAATCCTGGTCAGATCCGTGACCGCTGAGCATGATTACAGGTAAATTCGGCCATGTCTGGCGAATATACTTTAAGACTTCAAGGCCGCTTAAACCTGGCATTCGCAAATCCAGCACCACCACATCGGGCTGCTGCTCTGTCAGTCTGGCCAGGCCCGTTGTTCCATCAAGGGCCACCTGAGCTTTGATGTCACGCAACTCCAGCCGTTCCTGCAAGGTTGTGACAAAGGCTTCTTCGTCATCAATAAGGAGCACATGCAGGCCAGGCATATTTATTCTCCTGTCCGGGCCGGAAAAAAGAGCGCCAGACGCTGGCCATCCCAGTCTATGCGAGCAGCCTGGCCAGGCAGATTCATGCTGTCCGGATTGAGCTGATCCGGATCTACGTCCTGTCCGGGTGGCGGGGTGATGGTCAGGCCGTGTTCTGTCAGCCCTGGCTCCAGACCAATGTGGATATCTGTGTTTTTGCCTCCTGGGCCAACAGCCCACTGCACAGCATGGTAGCCAGACATCAGCACCATCAGTGCCCCCACTGCCACGGGCAAGGGCGAAGATGCCGGGGTAAAGTGAACGGCTGCTCCTTTCAGACGAATCTGGCGTTCAGACAGCAGAGCCACTGTTCTGGCATAAATACTCAGGTCGCAGGCCAGGAGCAGGTCGTCGTCTGGTGAATGGGCCAGGCGGCTGGTGGCTTCCAGAAGCTTTTTGCCTCGTTCAACCTGGGTGGAGATATGGTCCAGGGTGCGCTCCATATTGGGGCGATGTTTGAAATCAATCTTGGCGTTAATCCGCAGAATATCGCCCATCAGTCCGGCTGATTCCCGGATAATGGCCAGAATATTCTGCATTTCGTGCATGGTCATGGCCGTGACCTTGCCCATAAATCTGGCTTCAGTGGCAACAGGACTCATGATTGTTCTCCGCTTCTGGCCTGCATGGCCTCGGCCAGGGTACGAATCAGTTCTTCCAGATCCAGCGGTTTCATCAGATAGGCAAAGGCTCCCAGGCGCATTCCGTCAATGCCGTCTCTGGTTTTTCCCTGACCAGTGAGCAAAATGACCTGTACCGCCGGATGTTCTACCTTGATGCGCTGCAATACATCCAGGCCTTTTAAGCCCGGCATCATCACATCCAGCACCATGACCTGAGGTTCGTTTTCTGCCACAGCTTTGAGTGCGCTTTCGCCATCATAGACCACGCGGTTGGGGATGCCCCGTAGTTCCAGGCGCTCAGCCAGGGTAGAAATAAACTCAACCTCATCATCCACCAGCAAAATATTCCAGTCGCGCATTTCCATATACTTATCCTTCCACTAATTTTTTGGGCAGCAGAATGGTCACCGTGGTGCCTTCATTGAGTTTGCTTTGGACCTGCAGCTCTCCGCCCAGGCGTTTGACGATGCCATAGGTAATGGACATGCCCAGGCCTGTGCCTTTTTCCTTTTTCGTGGTGTAAAAGGGTTCAAACATGTGCTTGCAGGTTTCTTCAGACATGCCACACCCGTCATCTGCTATGGATATACCGACAATCTGATCATTTTCAGACCAAGATCGCAGGACAATATGTCCTCCATCCGGAACAGCGGCCAGGGCATTGTTTAAGATATTCAGAAAAACCTGCTGGATCTGACCGTGGTCTGTGGGGATGCGTGGCAGATCCTGGGCCAGTTCGGTCTCCAGGGTGACATTGCGATACTGTGCCTCACGCTCCAGAAAGCCCAGGGTTTCGAGCAAAATGGCGTTTAAGTCCAAAATTTCAATTTTAACATCCATGCGTTTGGCAAAGCCAAGCATACGGTGGGTAATGCCTCGGCAGCGGTCCACAGAGCGCTGGATTGCTTCTATCTGCTTGGCAAATTTATCGCTGAAAGAGCACTCAGGCTGCAAGTTCAGAATATCTCGCATGAGGCCGGCCTTTTCATTAATAATGGCCAATGGGTTGTTTATTTCATGGGCCACGCCAGCAGCCAGGCGTCCGATAGAGGAGAGCTTCTGGGAGTGTTCCATCTGATGGATAGCGCCCAGGCGCTGGGCATCGCTTTCCTGCAAACGAACAATAAGCAGGCTGGTGACGCGGTACACAGCCAGAAAAATCAGGGCCACGCCAGTAACAAAGATAAAAAGCAGGTCTGCGCGGACTGTGTACCAGGTATTAAAGACTGTGGGTTTGACCTTGACATCCACCAGCGCAAATTCTGTGTCTGTGATTAAGGCTGATGCGATAAAAATTGTATCGCCCTGTGAATCCTGGATGGTCTGCACATTGGCTTCAAAATTTGTGGGCGGAAGGGGAAAGTCCAGCGTATCAAGCACCTGGCCATAGCGACGTGAGTCTGTCTGCAAGATGCCGTTGCGGCTGACCAGAAAGGCATCCCCGTCGGCCCCAAGGCCCATGGCAGCGATAATGCGATCAAAATGCATGGTATCAAGGGTTGCCCGCAGAACCCAGGATTTTCCACTTTCCGAGGTATGGCGCACCGCAATGACCACATGGGGAAATTTGCGAAAGCCCATAAAAACATCACTGACATAGGTGCCTTTGAACTGAACCTGATGAAACCACTCCTGCTCAGAATAATTGCGGCCTATCAGCTCATTATACGGGCCAGCATAGCTGATTTGCCTGCCAGTGGAGTCAATAAGGCCCAGGTCAACAAATCCGGTGAATTCCCGGCGCATGACCTGGAAAATGCGCTTTAAGTTGGCCCCGTCAGATAATTCGTCAAAGGAATAGGCCGAGGCAATAAAACTGACAGCAGAGGTGCGTTCGGCCAGGAACAGCTCAAAGGAGTGTTTGGCTTTGCCAACCAGGGCCCGCAAAGGAGCCTGGATTTCAGCGGTCATGGCGGACTGGTGTTCATAGTAGTTAATTCCGGCCAGGGACAGCAGTGGCAGCAAGGACACAATGGCCATCAGCGCTACAATTTTGCGTCTGAGCACCTGGTAGCACACAGGAGAGGAGATCTCTGTCCTGGCGTCTCCCAGAAAGGTGGACAGGGTTTTTTTCATGTCGGTACTCCGGCTCTGTCGTACAGAATATCTCCAGACGCGAGCTGGCCTGTGCTCAGGCGGTCAAGAACCCGCTCCAGAGGCCCCATGACCGAATCAATGACCTCAATACGCTTCCAGCGCAGATAGTGATAATATTCGTCTTCAATGGCCCCGCACACAATAACCCCCATATCCCTGGACAAGGCCAGATCGCACAGCTCATCACCTGAAGCATGGGCCAGCAGAAATGATTTGCGCGAGATAATACCCTCTGTTGCAGACAGGGTAATGAGCAGCACTTCCGTGGTCAGGTCAAAGCGCGGGGCTATTTCATCTTTGGCTACAGTAATCAGAATGCGGCGTTCCATGATGCTATCCTAGGCTTTTTTGCGCGTATTTGTGCGTGCGGATGAACCAGGGCGTCCTGTCTGTTCCATGGCTCCGGGCAAGTGGCCGGGCAGGTGCTCTGTGCTGATTTGGTCGCCAGTGCAGACCATGACAGCAAATTCCATGATATTTTTCAGTTCCCGGACATTGCCCGGAAATTCATGACTGCGAATTACACGCAGCGCTTTGGGCGTAATACTGGTGATATTTTTTTTGAAACGGGCCGTATAATGGCTCAGGAAATGATGGAGTAAAAACTCCAGATCCTCGCCGCGTTCTGTGAGCCTGGGCAAATGCAGGCGAATGGCAGAGATGCGGTGAAACAGATCTTCACGCAGCCGGCCATCTTTAATCAGTTTTTCTGGTAGCTCCGCTGTTGATGCCATGATGCGCGTGGTTATGCGCACAGGCTTGGAGGCTCCAATGGGCAGGATTGTTCCCTCGTCAAGGTAGCGGACCAGGCCAGCCTGCTGAACAAGGGGCAGGTCAGCAATTTCTGATAAATACAGTGTACCGCCCTGGGCCTGATGAAAGCGGCCAGGTTTGAGTTCTGCCCCGTCTCCGACCATGCGGCCAAAGAGTTCAGCATCAAGCATTTCCGCAGACATAGGACCGCAGCTGAAACGAACAAAAGGTTCACGAGATCTGGGCGAGGCCTTGTGCACAGACTCTGCAAGCAGATCCTTGCCTGTGCCGGTTTCCCCGGTGATGAGCACCGGGGAGTCGTGCTGGGCAATAACCGGCACCAAGCGCAGGATCTTTTCCATGGCCGGGCTGCGGCCAATGATTTGTCCCTGTCCTGTGGCCTGGGACAAGCGGGCTTCCATTTCACGCAAGGCGGTCAGGTCTTCCACTACGTCCAGGATATATGGTGAACCAGTAGTGGAAGGCAGTTGAATCGGCGTGATGCGCACAGGAATTTTGCGGCGATGGCGGTTGATACAATCAGTTTCCACGCCCCCGGATTCTTCGCGCTGATGTGGGCAGCCCTGGACTCAGGCCTTGCTGCGTAACACATGCCGACAGGGCAGACCGCGCACGTCATCCCGGGAAAATCCGGTCAGCGCTTCCAGGGCCTTGTTGAGCATACAGATGTTCCCCTGCCCGTCCAACAGGGCAATACCCATGGGCAAGGCATCCAGCAGGGCCGGAATATCTGCGCAATCGGAACTGATGAGTTGTTCAAGCCGTTTGACCACAATAACTCCTTTAGTGAGCGCCGCTCCCCACGATGCCTGAAGCAGCAACACAGAGCACAATAACTTCAAGCAATGCGATAAGGGCAAAGGGCAGATCTTTTTTCTTCAGATAGGCAAAGATGACAGGAATGTAGCAAATAATCGTCAGACCTGCCAGTAGAGCAATCCCCAAGAAATTGACAAAATCGCCCTTGCTCAAAAGCCCCAGCCAGCCCCAGCCAGTGGGTACATTATTATCTCCAAGGTAGTGCTGCACAGGCATGGACCAGTATTTTGTGATCAGCTCCATAGAAACATAGGGTTCAAGGATGCCAGAAACATAGAGCAGATATGTGACAAGCATAAGAGCAAGCCCACCCCAACAGCCATAGAAAAGAATATTGGCATAGGTAATCTGCTCGGCAGGTGCATTGGTACTTGGTGTATTCATGAGTAATTCTCCTTAAAAATATCGTTAGAAGCCCAGGCCTTTGAGCAAGGCTTTGCCACCGGCAAAAATAAGTACGCCAATAACCATGTAGCGGATAAAGGTGGGTTTGGCTTTGGCCAGCAGACGCACGCCAACAAAGGAGCCGGCCATAAGGCCAACAATGGATGGAATGGCCATGAGCGGAATAACGCAGCCCTGATTCAGATAGACCCAGGCTGCTGAGGTATCTGTGATGGAAAGCAGGAACTTGCTTGTTCCAACAGCCACCTTGAGCGGGGCGCCCATGAGCAGGTTCAGCACCGGCACATTGGCCCAGCCAGCCCCAAGTCCGAACATACCTGCCATAATACCAATGATGATAAAGAGCAGCAGGCCAGGCAGGGTGCGGTGGGTCTTCCATTCCACAATTTCTCCTGTGCTTGGCTCCAGATATGCGCCCTGGATGCCCAGGGCCATGCTCAAAGCGTCCTGTTTGGTGACAACAGGCCTGGCTGTGTTTTTGGACACAAGCAGCAGAATGGCAATAAACATAATGGTGCCGCCCAGGCAGATCTGTACGACATCAGCGGGCAGGGCCAGGCCCAGGAACGCGCCCACAATAGCGCAACTGGAGGCAATAAGCGCTACAGGCAGGGCCAGGCGCAAGCTGGCGAAATTGCGTTTTAAAAGACCAGGGCCAGCGGCCAGGGCTCCGGCCAGGGCCACGAGCAGACCAGCGCCACGTACAAAGTCCAGGTGAAAGGGGAAAAATCCACTGACCAGGGGGACAAACAGCACGCCACCGCCCACACCGGCCAGCACAGCAATAATGCCGAGTACAAAACAAAAAACAACCAGAATACCAGGCCAGGCCCACCAGGGAAGCCCTGAAGTATCGCCTGTGGCCTGAGCCATTTGCGCTGCGGCCTGTTCGGCCAGACCGGTTTCATTACCTGCCCAGACGGCAACGGCCAGAAAAAGAATGGCAAGGACCGTGCCGCCGGCAATACGTATCCACGTGGTGTTGTGTTTCATTCCTGTTTTGCTCCCTATTTCTTTAAACGTTTGAACTGATATCTGGATATGGACTCATGATGCGCAGTGCATTCAGTGCCCTAATAGGGCAAGGACTGTGCCAGGAAGAAAACTGTTGCCAGATCTGGCTTGACGCAAAAACAGACCTGCGATAAGCGGCAAAAAATTGCCGGATACGGCAAGTTTGTACTTTTTTGCGCAAAGAGGCTGGGTGAGCAACACGATCAAAGATGAGAAAATTGATCAGAAAGCCAGAAAATATGGCGCTACAGATGTGAGAAAGACTATGCAACAAGCACAAGCACAGCGTGTGGGACGTAAAAAAGGCAAAAAATTGCCGGATGCACCTGAGGTTCTGACCTGCGCCGAACGCATTGATCTGGGCGGCGAGGATGGGGCTGGTGTTTTTATTATTCAATCCGGGATAATGCGTGATTTGTACCGCCTGGCCACCCAGGTGGCTGGGGCAGATGCAACCATTTTGGTGTACGGGGAGTCTGGCACGGGCAAGGAACTGTTTGCCCGGTTGGTGCATCAGTTATCCGGGCGGCGTTCCAAGCCTTTTGTGCCTGTGAATTGTGGTGTTTTAAAAGGCGAACTGTTTGCGGATAAGTTTTTTGGTCATGAGGCCGGGGCATTTACCGGTGCCCAGCGCCAGCGCAAGGGAAGCTTTGAAATGGCGGCAGATGGCACACTTTTTCTGGACGAAGTAGGAGAAATTCCTCCGCCCAATCAGGTGGATTTCCTGCGTGTGCTGGAAGAAAAAACCTTTCGCCGCCTGGGTGGAGAAAAGACCCTGCCCTTTGGGGCTCGCATTGTGGCTGCCACCAACCGTACATTGCGGCAAATGGTTGCCAGTGCCGAGTTTCGGGCCGACCTCTATTATCGTCTTAATGTGGTGCCAGTCACCTTGCCCCCACTGCGCGAGCGCCTGGAGGACATTCCGCCTTTGGCTGAGTATTTCTTATCCATGTACCGGCATCGCTATCATAAGCCGGATATATATTTTGCCCCGGAAACAGTGACAGCCCTGTGCGAGTATTCGTGGCCAGGCAATGTGCGCGAATTGCGCAATCTGACAGAACGCATGGTGCTGTTATGTACAGATACGTGCATAGAGCCTGTGCATTTACCTTTAGAAATGCGCCTGGCTTCAGCAGCCTTGCTGGTGGATCAGAATGTATCCAGCCTGACTCTGGAAGCAGCAGTGCGTCAGGCAGAGGTTGCGGCCATTGTGCGGGCCTGGGGCGAGGCCAAGGGCAGCAAGGCGCGGCTGGCGGAAATTTTAGCGGTCAGCCCGCGCACCCTGCGCTATAAGCTGGCTGAGTATGAATTAAAGCTCGTGTAGCGGGCAGGTCTTTGTAAGAACAAGTCGCTTTTTCCGTTTTTTGCCTGCTGACCTGGAGGCAGTTTTCCGGGTCTGGGCTGGTGGTGGCCCTGTTCCTGCATTCTTAGCAGGCAGACAGGTAAAATTTGCCGCTGACAACCAAAGTGGGAGCAGGCCATGAGTCTTTCATCATCATTATATATTGGCACAACCGGAATTATTGCCCAGCAAACCAGCATGTCTGTTATTTCCGACAATATCGCCAATGTCGGTACTGTTGGCTTTAAAGGGGCCCGTACCTTGTTTCAGAACGTCTTGAGCGAACAGCTTGTGGGCGCATCTGTGGGCAACCAGCTTGGCCTGGGAGTTTCAGTGAGTTCTGTGTATCGCAGCATGGATGCAGGCACTTTGGAGTCAACCACGACATCTACTGATCTGGCCATTGGCGGGACCGGTTTTTTTCTTGTTTCTCCTGAAGGCTCGGACAAGACCTATTACACACGGGCGGGAAATTTTCGTTTTGATCAGGATGGGTATCTGCGTGACCCCCATGGCAATATCCTGCAGGGCTTTGACCTGGCCTCCGGGACTTTGCCAAGCGCAGAAAGCGCAATACTGACGGATATTCGTCTGAATCAAAATGATAATGGCCAGATTGTCTCGGCTCCGGAAGCAAGCACCGCAGTACAAATGATACTGAATCTGGATTCCGCAGCTGCTGAGGGATCTGCCAATGCCAGCAGCCCGTACACAGCGCTGTTTGAACGGTGGGATGCCAGCGCCACAGAGCCTCTGGCCAGCACTGCCTATGCTTATGAAACCACGATTGATGTATATGATACAACAGGCACAGCACACCAACTGGTCGCATATTTTGATCCGGTTACAGAACATGCAGTTGATGCAGAAAATGGAGAACGAACCTGGGAATATCTGATTACCATACCTCCTGCAGACGATGCCTCTGGCCTGGCACAGAAAAAAGGCATTCTCATGGCTGGAACCATGACCTTTAACGCTGCCGGGGAGTTGCTTAATATGAGTGCGTTTTCCGGAAATTCAGATGACCCCGCAACCTGGACCCCCGCGCCGCTTTCTGCTGATGGTCTTCCTCAGTTTGAGATTCAGACAATCGGCAGCGCGCCAACTCAGGTCAGCATGGATTTCGGGCTTAACACAACCGGCGCCTGGAATGTGCCCACAGGAACAGCAAGCCTGGCCGATCTGGGCACTTCGTTTACAGCGTTGCCGAGTATGGATGCACCTGTGCGTAATCCACTGAGCTGCTCCAATTATGCGGGAAGCAGCGTGAGCATGTATCAGAATCAAAATGGGTATGCGCAGGGGTTTTTACAGTCAGTGAGCGTGGATCAGGATGGTGTTCTGATGGGTTCTTATTCCAATGGGCAGACGCAGGATTTATTCAAGATACCGCTGGCTGATTTTATCAATCCCCAGGGGATGTACCGTGAGGGCGGAAATCTCTTTTCCGCAACCAAAGATTCTGGAGCCGTAACCGTGGGCTGGGCAGGGCAAGGACGGCTTGGCAGCATTGCTCCCAGTTCTCTGGAAGGGTCCAATGTTGACCTGGCCACAGAATTTGTGGCCATGATCAATACCCAACGGGCCTTTGACGCCAACAGCAAAGTCATCACCACCGCAGATCAGGTTATTCAGACAGCATTGGGCGTAAAGAAATAGGCAGGGTTAGAGCAGACTGGCGGCGTATAGCCTAAAGATAGAC
>JAAYGZ010000171.1 GCA_012727515.1 Desulfovibrionales bacterium | reverse complement strand
GGCAGTGCAGACAGCTCTGGACCAGCTGACGCCAGAGCAGGCGCGGATCTTTCACATCGGCCCGGACCAGGTCACAGACAAGGAAGCATTTTTTTACCAGACTCCTTATGCTGTGCGCACTCAGAGCCAGGAAGAGCGCACGTGCTGGCAGGAACTCGGAGCAGGTTTTAGTCTGCACCTGCCAGAACTCAATCCTTTTGTGCCAGATTCTTTGGATCTGGTTGCGCCTGATGCCCAGGCCAGGCTCACGCCACGCATGGTGCTGCGTCAGCCAGGGGTGCATGTCTGGCTGGGGCAGTCCCGCTATCGTCAGGAGCCAAAGGCCATTCTTGTAACACGAATCCAGTCTCCGCTTCTGTCCAGCACCAAAGAACGCCAGGCGTTGCAAGCCCTGGTGGTGGAACTGTGGCAGCAGCGTCAGGCAGGGCTGCGCTACCAGGCCCTGGAAGCGGGGTTGAGCGTGCGTATAAGCGCTGATGAAGGGCTGGTTATCCGCACTGATGGCTTTAGCCAGCATCAGACGGATCTTGTGCGCAAGACCTTGGAATTTTTATGGCAGGAGCATACAGAGGATGAGTTTGAACGGGCCAGGACAGAACTGGTGCGCACCCTGGCCAACAGAGCCAGGCAGAGCCTGTTCAGCCAGGCCATGACCATCATGGGCTCAGCTCTTGTTGTTCCTTCCTGGAGCAATGAAGAACTTCTGGCCGCAGCCCAGAACCTGACCCTGGAGGCTATGCGTGACTATGTGCGCGATATCCGGCGCACAGCGCATTTTTCCGTGTTTGGCTTTGGTAATCTGGATGTGGCTGCCATGCAGAGCCTTGGAGAACATCTGCACCTTCTGGCAGGACCACAGGCCCAGGGCCCTGCCCTGGCACAACGGATTCAGGCCGTGCCCGGACTGAGTATTAACTATTGCCAGCCAAGCGTTTTAGAAGACAGCGCCATGGTGGAGCTTTTTCTGGTTCCGGAACGTGGCCACGCGGCCAAGGCGCGTATGGCTGTGCTGGACGGCCTGCTTGGTCCACGTTTTTTTGCGCAATTGCGCACCCAGGAGCAGCTGGGCTATGTGGCCACCACGTTTCCGGTCATGTATGCCAGAGGCGGGGGCCTGGGCTTTGGGGTACAAAGCCCGGTGCGTGGAACTGGTGGCATGTACGAGCGCTTCAATGCTTTTTACAGCCGCGCCCTTGGCCAGGTTCGGGCTGTGAGTCAGGAGGAATTTGAGCAGGTGCGCCAGGGTCTTGTGGTTGAACAAAGCAAAATTCCTGATACCCTGGCCGAGGAATTTGCCTGGCTGGAAACAGATTTTCGCCTTGGCAATGCTCGTTTTGACAGTCGGACCACATTTTTGTCAGCTCTGCAGGCCGTGACCCTGGCTGACGTGCTGGCCACATACGAACGCTATGTGCTTGGGCGCTCAGGAACGCGGATAACAATTCAGGTGCAGGGAACGCGCTTTCATGACCAGGGCGTAGCCAAGGTTCCGGGAGCACAGGACGTACACAGCCCGGCAGATGTGCATGCGCTGCTTATGCGGCAACAATATCATGGCTTGTAACCATCAGGCAGGAACTATGCATTTTCCAGCGTATATAGATTTTGCAGCCATTACCCGGCTGCTGCAGGAGGCCCATGACCAGGGCCGTGATTTTCTTTACGAATACGAAGTCTATGCCCTTTTAGCGCATTCAGGAGCTGAAACACCGCCCAGGGCGCATCTTCTGGTGCGCGGGGCCAGGCCCTTGGACGAAGAACTTGCGGCCCTGCCAGGCACCAAGGCCGTGCTCAAGGTGGTGTCGCCGACCATTGTCCATAAAACAGAGGTCGGCGGGGTACGCATTGTGCCTAAAACAGCCGACAGTGTGCGTTCAGCCATGCGGCGTATGCTCTATGAAGTACCGGAAAACTATGCGTCCTGGATTGAGCGCCACCCTGATGCAGCGCCGCCTGCGTACCGGGGGTTAAGTGGCCAGGGCCTGGTGGCAGCCATAAGCCGCGACATAAAGGGAATCTTGCAGGTGCAGTTTATGCCGCCAGATTCAGATGCTTTTGGCAATGAGCTTATTGTGGGCCTGCGGCGAACCCGTGAATTTGGCATGGTTGTGTCTGCTGGCCTGGGTGGCACAGACACAGAACTCTATGCCCAGCGTTTTCGTAAAGGCCAGGCCATTGTGGCTGCATCCACAGCTCTTACAGATGGCGATGCATTTTTTGAACTGTTCCGCCAGACCATATCCTACCGCAAACTTGCTGGCCTGACTCGCGGCCAGCGCCGTATTGTGGGCGATGAGCAGCTTATTGAATGCTTTGCCAGCTTTATTGCCATGGCCAATTACTATTCTCCGGAAAATCCTGACGCGCCTTTTGTCATTGAAGAACTTGAGGTCAATCCTTTTGCTTTTATTGATTACCTGATGGTTCCTCTTGATGGATTGTGCCGGTTTTCCGTGCCCAGACCGCAGGCAGTCACGCGGCCAGTGGCCAAAATTGAGCACCTTCTGCATCCGCAGCGCATGGGTATTATTGGTGTTTCCTCCACTCGGCGCAATTTTGGACGCATTATTCTGGACAATGTGCTGGCCCAGGGTTTTGCCAAAGAAAACCTTGTTCTTGTACGCGGCAGCAGCCCTGATGCACACGGCGTGGCCACTGTGCCAGACCTGGCTGCCTTGCCCCATAAACTTGATTTGCTGGTAGTGGCTGTGAATGCAGCTCAGGTGCCGGATCTGGTGGAAGAAATTATTGCGCGTGACGCAGCCCATACTGTCATGCTTATTCCCGGTGGCATGGGTGAAACCGAGGACAGCCGCGAACGAGCAGCCCAGGTCATGGACAGGATCAACAGCGCGCACAGAACAGACAGTGGCGGGCCAATTTTTCTGGGTGCCAACTGCATGGGCGTTATTTCCAGGCCAGGTAACTATGATACCTGGTTTATTCCGGAACAAAAACTGCCGCGTGAACGCCATAAAGCCTATCGCCGCGCAGCCCTGATCAGCCAGAGCGGGGCCTTTATGCTGCACCGCAGCAGCCAGTGCCCGGAACTTGCGCCAGCCTACATGATTTCCATGGGCAATCAGACAGATCTGACCCTGGGGGATATGGTCAGCTATTTTGCCGACAGCGACCAGGTGGATGTGCTTGCGGTGTATGCCGAAGGCTTTACTGATCTGGATGGTCTGGCCCTGTGCCGGGCAGTGCGCCGGGCCGTGCTCCAGGGCAAGGAAGTGGTTTTTTACAAGGCAGGGCGTACCCCGGAAGGCAAGTCCGCAACCAGCGGACATACAGCGTCTTTGGCCGGAGACTATATGGTCTGCGAGTGCTGCGT
>JAAYGZ010000170.1 GCA_012727515.1 Desulfovibrionales bacterium | reverse complement strand
GCCTCTACCTATGCGCCGGCCAGATACAAGGGCCGCCAGGTTGAGTGTTCGGCCTTGCTCCCCATTCGTTTTTCACTGCGCAATGGCTGAAAAAGGTGCTGAGTTGTTCTCAGCCCTGATCTATCCCACGCATCAATGCTGATTACGCGCCATCATGGCCCAGATCCTGCATCTATCTTACAAAATATCATACAGACATCCTTTGACCACGGAGATTGCCATGAGCCTTATTGATCCGCTTCAGCTCATGACCATGATGGGCGCAACCCCTGAACGCCCTGCACGCAGCACCTTGTCCTCAGGGCTTGGCGCTGATCGCTTTCAGAATCAGATGCACTCGGCCCTGGGCAACCAGCAAGAGCTTGCGGCCTTGTCTGCCGGCAGCAGCTCACCCATGGAAAATGCCCTGATGCATACAGCGTTAAATGGCCTGGCAAGCCTGGTGCAAATGCACGGCAACACAGGCAGTTCAAGCAGAACAAGTAAAGCCGTAGCAACGACATCAGGAAATAAACATGCAGCAATAGGAGCCTTGTCAGCCCGTTTTGAATCTGGCGACCAGGGCGTAAATGCCATTGGCTACGACAGCGCAGGCGGCACATCCTATGGCACGTACCAAATTGCCTCAAAGCCAGGGACAATGAAAAGTTTTATTGACTATCTTAAAACCGAAGAGCCGCAATGGGCAGCCAAATTGCAGTCAGCCGGACCAGCCAATACCGGGTCGCGCAAAGGACGTATGCCTGATGCGTGGCGCAGTATTGCAACGGAAAATCCTGAACGTTTTGGCCAGCTTCAGCGAGATTTTATTGAACGAACCCACTATGAACCAGCCAGGGACAAAATTTTGACGCGCACAGGAGTGGATATAGATACCATGCCCCAGGCAGCTCAGGAAGCCCTGTGGAGTACCTCGGTCCAGCATGGCTCGGCAGGAGCAGCCCGCATTTTTGACAAGATCATCTCCTCTATCAAGGATACGCCTGGCAGCACGGCCTTTGCCCAAAAGCTCATTGATAAGGTTTATGATGACCGCAAAGGAAAGTTCACCTCATCCACCGCTGCAGTACAGGCCAGTGTGCAGGGCCGCATGAACACGGAAAAAAACATGGTTCTGGCCATGCTTAATCAGGAAACCAGCACTGCGTAATTTGATGAGCCTGCTCTGAGCGTAGCTGAATGGTTCTTAAAATTTCTCCGCTCGTTACACGCGGTCGGAATGACAAAGAAAAATATCTATCACCCTGTGATTGTTCAAGATACTTTAGCTGGTCAGTAAAAAAGCATTGGGTGTGGATGCCACCTGGGGCCTGACGCCTAAAATACGCCGCGCATTTTCTTCCATACGCAAACGGTCATGGCCGCGAGTGAGTTCTGGCCATAGGGCATGACCAAAAACAAAATTAGCCGCTATGTACAGAACTGCTTTTTTGTATATTTTTATGGCTCGTTCCGGAGAAAAATGCTCCCAGATCCGTGCGATAAGCTGCAAGGTCGCCTGCTCAAAAGAGCTTTCATCAGGTACATACAGTCCACGTAATTCACCAAAAATCCAGGGCCGGGCAATGGCCATCCGTCCAATAGCTACTCCAGCGCACCCTGTTTCATGCACCATTCGGGCACAGCTTGCAGCGTCGCGCACATCGCCATTGCCCAAAACAGGAATGCTCACTGCCTGAACCACATCTGTGATCTGCTCCCAGCGCGGTGGCCGGGAACGTCTGTCCGGAGCCACACGCGGATGAAAGGTCAGCAGATCAGCCCCGGCATCTTCAAAACGTTTGGCCAGATCCACGGCCAAGGCCGATGAGTTGTCCCAGCCAGTGCGAAATTTGACCATAACCGGGCAGCGCACTGCCCGGCGTACAGTCCGCACTATGTTCACGGCCCGTTCCGGATCACGCAACAGGGCCGCGCCATAGCCTTTGGAGCAGATGGCCGACACAGAACAGCCCATATTAATATCAACGCCAAACAGCCCTTCAGACTCAATGCGGGCCGCTGCCAGGGCCATAACCTGGGGATCACCACCAAAAATCTGACACACCAGACGGTCCTGCTCCGTGTCCTGCCAGCGAAAAACAGCCGAAGTATGGCGATTCTCACCCGGCACAGCGCGGGCATTGCACATTTCCATGCTCAAAAAACCAGGCAGGCCAAAATCAGCAATAACCTGGCGCATGGCCACATGGCCCAGGCCAGCCATGGGCGCTAAAACAACGCGAGCATCTATGGTACGGGAGCCTACAGCAAGGGGCGTGTTCAAAAACGTGCGTAAGGATGACATGGGACAGCCCTATCCAAGAACCCTGGCAGCCTCAAGCTGGAGCTTTGGGCCTGGTCAGGATATGGGCACAGGCACAAGGAGAGAGTATGAATGTTCAATATATCTGGCTCTGGATTGGCGGAGTGATCGGGGTGCTGACCATGGGTGCCTTGCGCTTTATTGGCAAGGAAACAAGTATGCTTGGCCTGCTTGTAGCCATGGCCCTGGTTATTTTTGTTCTGGCCACTGCGGTTATCAAGTATATGAATAAAAAATGGTAAGTCCCTGCTCCTTACACAAAACATCCGTCAAGAACGGGTTCTTCAAGGATCGCGTGAACTTCTGACAGGCACTGGCGGGTGGACAGAACAGTAAAAAAATTCTCTTTTATGCTTGGAGCCAGGGCCACGGCTGCCAGCCATTCTTCCCGCGAAAAAGGATCAGTCCGTACTGCGTCCCAGAACCCTGTGCTCTGAAAAACCTGGTCAATGGTGTCTGCCTGCTGCCCTTGCAGACGACAGGTAATGTACGTGGCCATGCCTACCTGCAGGCCGTGCAGACGTGGCCGGGTGCTTATTTCATCCAGGGCATGGGAAATAAGATGCTCGCTGCCACTGGCCGGGCGGGATGAGCCACAAATTTCCATGGCAATACCATTGAGCATGAGCGCTGTGCCTAACTGCGTCAGCCCCTGAGGCGTAAAGGCCGGGTTGGCCAAAAACTGATACACACTGGCGTCTGAAAGCAAGGCTGCCAGGTCTTCCACCAGCTCGCCCTTGTGATGAAAGGCCAGTTTCCAATCAAAAACTGCTGAAAATTTGGACACCAGATCCCCTACCCCAGACAGCCACAGAATACGCGGCGCATTCAGGCAGACATCTACATCAATAACCACCCCATGCGGCAAGGCCGCAGCAAGAGAACGGCGGCGGCCTTGAATGGTCAGACTGGCCATGGGGCTGCAAAAACCATCATTACTTAAAGACGTGGGCACTGCATAATATGGTTTTTGAGCCAGAAATGCGAGATACTTGGCCATGTCCAGGGCCTTGCCCCCGCCCAGGCCCACCACTGCATGAAGAGTGTTCGGCATATGGGCGAAAAATTCAGCCACGGTTTCAAAATCATTTTTGTCAATCTCAAACCACTGCACAGTTGCAACGCCTTCCTGGGCCAAACCTGTGTTCACTGTGGCGCGGATTGTTTCTGGCAGTCCGGCGCTTACCACCATTGCCACCTGGGTGTGCTCCCCGCGAGTAAGATATATTCCCAGACGACTGAGTGCATTTTTTTTGATGCGTACCAGACCAGGAACAGCAATCCTGCGTGAGATATTCATACCATATCCTCCCAGGCGCCTTATGCAGCCACAAGAGCTGCGGCAACCTCAGTCCATGTTTCAAAGAAGTGAAATGTTTCTCCGCGCTCCCTCAGGGCCTGGGCCAGATCAGCCTTGGCAAAGCGCAGATCTGGTCCAACAAGCAGGGCAGCGTCCAGATCTGCCCAACCATCACCAGCATAGGCAACCTGAAACCCTTGTTTGCGATACTGAGCCACCACACCTGCCTTGTTGACCCCAAGCTCCTGGCTACGAAAAAGCGGGTTCTCTGGTCTGGACATGACCAGCCCAGTCTGTTCAGAATAACTACCTGGATTGGCATACACTTCCAGATCACCGTGCGGGCCAATTTCAAGCCCGGCCCAGGTAAGAAGGCGCTCAATATACCAGGCACATCCCGCAGAAGTAACAACCACCTGCCAGCCAGCCTTGCGCAGACGAGCAATGTCCCCTGCCAGTGAGGCATCAAGGCCCATCTCATGAATCAGGGCCTCAAGTTCTGCCACAGGCGTGCGTATCTGACTGAAAATCTGACGCAGGGCTTCAAAATGCGTCAAACGTCCCTCACGGTATGCCTGCCAGGACTCAAGGGCTGTGGCAGGCAGCAGACGAGCAGCTGCCAACTTGTAAAAATCATTATTTGTCATGGTGCCGTCAAAATCACTGACCAATACGGATTGTCGCATAGATCCTCTCTTTGTCTTCGCACATGCGCACAGCGCTGTGTGATAGTGTAGGGTAGTATATGAAAAAAGGCGAGCGCGTCCCTAAAACAGGGACGATGGATCAACGTCAGCCCATTCGGGATAAGAACCAGCCGTAAAACCAGGCATTTCCACCCGGCAATGATGCAGGAACATCTCCTCTCCCCCACTGCCATACACAGGATCACCCAGCAGTGGATGCCCGGCGCTGGCCAGGTGCGCACGAATCTGATGACGGCGGCCTTTGGCAATATGCACCAGAACCAAGGTTGCGTCTGTACGCTGCAAAAGCGGACGCACCTGTGTCCAGCGCACAGGAAGGTCGTGCTCATCTGTCACCCGTACTGTGCGGCGCTGATGATCCAGAATACGCCCCTGCAAGGTCATGGGCTGCACCTGCCCCGTGGCCCAGGCCAGATACCATTTGTGCACCAGACCTTGATCCTGCCACTGGGCGTAGTGTTCCCTGGCCTGCGTTGTGGCCGCAGCCAACACCAGACCAGAAGTTAAAAAATCAAGGCGATTGACCAGAGTCCAGCCTGACAGACCCAGGTGGTCCAGACCAGCTTCCACGCACACGGCCCCGCGCCCGCGCACTGAATGCATCTGTATTGGTTTGTTCAGGGCCGCAAACAGATCAGAGCGGGCCACCAGGCAAACACGTGGCGCTGGCACAGCATCAGCCGTGCTTTCTGTGGTCTGTGCTCTTTGTACTGTCACGCACTGTCCAGGCTGAACAAGATCACCCTTGCGCGCTCTGCGCCCATCCAGCCAAACCTGCCTGGCTGCAATACAGTCTCTGGCCTGGCGTCGTCCCAGAGCAAAGCCCAGGCCCAGCGCTACATCCAGGCGCACAGGGCTTTGATCTGCGGGCAGAACAAAATTTGTCTGGCCCCCTGGCCCTGTCTGCTCAGACATCATAACACAGCGGCCTTGTGTTTACGGCCCAGCTCACGCATGTCTTCCAGATATTTTTCAGAATGATCCAGATAAAAAGCCAGGGCCTTGGAAAAATTCTTGCCAACCAGGCCATCCACAAAAAGCTGGCTGATTTCCCGGTAACGCCGCAGCACCAGCTGAGAGCGGTACATAATCAGGCGCTCTTCCTGACTCATATCACGTATCATCATGGCCAAAGCTTTGCGCGCCCGTGGCTGATACATCCAGAAATACATCAGATCCAGCGCATTGACGATAAAGACTTCATCTAAATCCCTGGCTTCGTAATTCAGGGTTTCAATAAGGGTCTTGGGCGATTGCAGCATGTCCAGCACATCTTCTTCCGGAAACATAACATCCAGCCGGGCAAAGGCATCAAACATCAGGGCGCGTTTGGCAGCATAATCTGTCAGGCGCATACGGATATTTGTCTGCCGATCCACATACCCGGCAGTAATGGCCGCCACACAGTCTGAAGCCAGCTTGGAAATAACAGCCGCCCATTTTTGCAGCATTTCATCCACCCCTGGCAGTGCAGCAAGCTGCATGGCGCTGCCAAGAATGGCGCTAAATCCCAGAGCCAGAGGAATAGACAAAATACTGCGAAACAAACTGACAATGGCAGCCCCTTTGGGCAGACCACGAAACACATTATGGCTGTAGATGTACAGGCCATTGGTTATTGCAATAACAGAATACAGGGTCACCGGGCTGGTGGAAATGGTAATACCCAGGCCCTGGTCCAGAAGCAGATTCTTAATAAGATAATCAAGCAAGGGCACAGAAATGCCGGTGTAGAGCAAGGATTCTGAAATACGACTCCAGCTGACCAGCGAATTCCACTGCATGAGCGGAGAACGTCGCAACCCGCCGCCACCCACAACAGCCTGAATAATATTGCGCACCCCTGTGATGCCAAACCAGATAAAACCGCCTAAATAGGCCAGCACCCACCAGTCCTGGATAAGCCAGAAAGTCAGAAAGGCAGGAATAAATCCAGCTACAATTTTGATATAGTTTTTCAGCCCGGTGTTCAGGTAGCGAAAAGAACGCTGTTTTGTGGCAGAGGCTGGTGGTTTTTCCAGGTAAAAACCATTATCCTGATGCAGTTGCACCCCGCCCAGGGCCGCAATGTTTCCGGGCTGGCCAGGATGAATACTGATATCTCCCATGCTCCAGGTAGTACGCAATCTGGTCTGGCTGTCCCGACTTCCGAAAAACGTTCGCAGCCAGCACCACCTGCGTTCATTTTGATTTGTGGTGGTCTGGGGCACAGAAGTATGCATGGTTGTGCCCACGGTCAGCGGCAGCACAGAAGAAACCCTGAGCAGGGCTTCACGTCTGGCCCGGGCCGGCAGGGTATCCAGCACTACCACGCCCATGCCTTGCTGACGACGCGACTGGCCAGTAGAGGCACTACCCAAGCGCGCCCCAAGTTTGTGGTGCTTGTAAAAACCATGAAACGCGCCGATATGAAACAAAATCTCCAACAGCTTGGCCTTGCGGACATCCATGGCTGATAACAGGGGGTCTAAGATACGTACTTGCTCGGCATCATCATTTTTACGCGCAGTGGCCAGATTTTTTTTGATGCGCGAGCGATCTTCTTCAAAGCCCCAGATAATTCCCCGGATAATTCGCTTCAGGGCAATGACATTATCTTCATTGAGCGCGCGTTGCAGCTCTGCAACCTGGGCAAACATCTTTTCCGGGCTGACAGCCTCCACCGCATCGCCCTGACATTCGGCCAGGGCCGGCAAAAGATGCGAACATTTTCCACGCCACGCATCCTTGAGATTATAAATTTCAATATGTGTCAGCCGCCCCTGGCAATCAAACAGGATTTCAACAATGTCAGGAATACTTAAATTGCTGAGATTCAGAATAAAGCGCGAGCCTGAGTGCAGGTTTGTCAGGCGCTCCAGAATTGCGCCTGGCCCTGAAAACAGGTTGGCCGGAACTTCCGGGCCATCCTGGGGTATGTTTGGATCATAGAGGTCTGGATTACGCGCGGGCTGCAAATACGAGGCAATCAATAGCTCAGAATCCAGGGCATTCATCACATTGATCTGAGCCTGTAATTCCCGGCGTCGCTCTTCTCCGGCAGTGGAAAATTCAGCGCGCATCTGCTCGGCAACACGGTCAAGGTGTGGCCGTAACAAGCCCTGGATATACTTGGCCAGATGCAGCAGAGAAGGTTGGCCAGAGCCGACAAAACGAAGAAAATCCTGTGGCCGCAATGCTTCAAGCTGCACGCCATAGGTTTTGTTCAGAACCTCACGATGGCGGGCATTAAAGGCATCCAGCACATCCAGCACATAGCGTTGTTGATATGCGGATACCTGCCGCCCTTCTTCCATAAATTCCCGCACTGCTGGCTCGCGCAGAAAATCCTGAAAGGCTTTGGCATCTGCAAATCCATGCGGTTCCCAGGTAATACGCACGTATTTGTCCTGAAAACGGCACGAAACCTCTATGCCAATGCGGATATGCATGTCTAAAATAGCAGCGGCTCCCAGCAGTTCTTCCACCACTTCTGGCCGAACATAATTGTAATACACCACGGTCAGATAGCGCAGCCCTTTAATCCAGGCGTCCATCACCAGATGCGTGGGTGTTTTGCGGCCCTTGGTATGGGCGTCATGCACCCGATCATCAAAGGCAAGCTGATTCCACTCTTCTGGCATTTCCAGCAAATGATACTTGGCCAGTTCCTGGCGCACGATACGTGGCCGCCCGGAAACAGCCATGCGAAAATCATGTGCCAGACGCAGTTGCATTTCTTCGTCATGAGGGTGCCGGACCAGCTCTTTCATGATCTGAATCAGTACCCGTGCTGTATTTTTTTTGAAGTGACTGGTTGCGGAAAGAAGCACCTCGTCCATCAGGCAGCGCAGGGCTGAAAGACGATTGGCCGCTGTTCCGGCCTTGAGCGACCCAAGCAGGCTGGCCGCAGCATAGGCAATACGCAGCCCTTGTGAGGCTGCCATTTCCTTAATGCCGTGCGGATGCATATACGGCGCAAGCAGGGAGCTCATGCTCAGTTGTCGGGAATCCCGCGACAGCACATCATTGACAATGTGCAATAACTTGCTGTCATTGGCATCAAAAAAAATACGGGACACAGGGCGTGAGGCGCTCAAAGCCTAGCCCTCATTTCCAGACTGGGAACGCTCGTGCAGCTTTTTCTTGTTATAGGCATCTTCGAGTTTATAGAGCAGGTCTTCCAGGTCAGCAGGCTTCATCAGATAATCAAAAGCCCCACGCGCCATGCCTTCCACAGCGGCATCAATACTGGCATGGCCTGTCAGCATAATAACTTCTGTGCTGGGCCACCCGTCCTTGATCTTGCGCAAAACTTCCAGCCCATCCATGCCCGGCATTTTCACATCCAGCACCACCACATCCTTAGGAGTCTGGGCCAGAACTTCCAGGGCCTGCTCGCCGCGTGTCACGCCTTGTGCATCCAGACCACGCTTGGTCAAACGCTTAATAATGGTCCGCAAAAAATCTTCTTCATCGTCAACCAGCAATACTGAGAACCGTTCCATAGATCTTCCTCCACTACACAACATACCAAGGTTGTATTTAATTCCTGGCCCCTGTACCCTGAAGACCCACAGGGAGGCAATGGGCAGAAGACTGCTTTACTCCTTTTTTCCAGCCCTGCACCCATAACCTACGCGCTCTGCTCTGTTCTTCTGTGGCCAGGAGATTTGCGTGCAACACACCCCACATCTCACCCCTGCAGGCTCTATTGCGCTGACTGCCTGGCAGTACTGCTTTGTCGGGTATGTGTGCGGACTTTTTTGTGCCACCTATCCTGGGCCTGCTGTGTTGTGCGGCCTGGCTTTGCTGGGCACAGTACAGAACTGGCGTATTCCGGGCTATATTCTTCTTTGTTTTGTGCTGGGATGCCTTGTCAGCATGCGTCCTGGTCCTGAGTATGGGGAAGACAAAGCACGAACATACACTCTGCGCGGCAGGGTGCTTGAAGTGCGCACCTATCCTGGTCAGCGCATGAACCTGCTTGTCGGCGATCTCAAAGACCTGAGCCAGGATCAGCCCATGGCCGGATATGTGCTGTGGACCTGGACCTCTCCGCCCCATATTCCGGCCAGAAATGATACCTTTGAGGCTACCCTGCGCCTGCGTCCGCTTTCTGGTCGGGCCAATTTTGGTCTGTCCAGCAGCCAGGACTATTGGCAACGCCTTGGAGTGCGCTGGCAAAGTTACGCCCAGGCAGAAACACTGGTCCATTGGGACAGCCAGAGCCCAGGGCCTCGTCAACGCCTTATGAGCATGGTGCGTTCCCAGCTTCCTTCCGGCGCTGCCGGAGCAACGCTCATGGCCCTGCTTTTTGGCGATAAAAATGATCTAAGCCCCCTGTTTATGGACCAGATCCGCCGGGCCGGACTGTCCCACAGCCTGGCCTTGTCTGGTCTGCACCTCTCGCTGGTGGCTGCCTTGGGCTATGCATTGGCCTGGGGTGTGGCCATGATATGGCCTGGCATACTTCTTGTGCTGCCACGTCAGAAACTCGGCACCCTGCTCGCCATTCCATTGGCCGGACTGTATTTGTGGATGGGCGATGCCCCGGCCTCCTTACAGCGGGCCGCAATCATGCTTGGTATCATGGCCCTGTATCAACTCCTGGGCCGCGTCCGCTACCTGCAGGATGCTCTGTTTCTTGCTGCGGCCCTGCTTATTGGCCTGAACCATCACGCGCTCTATGACATGGGCCTTCAGCTTTCTGTTCTGGCTGTGGCTGGAATTGTTCTTTTTGTACCCTTGTTTTCTCAGGCCTGGAGCCGCTTCAGCCCTGTCCGCTGGTATCTGCGCCCTTTCAACGGGCTGCTGCTTATTATTGTGGTCAGTCTGGCTGCCAACAGCCTGCTCCTGCCTGTTTTATGCGCCTATTTTGCGGAAACCTCACCGCACCTGTATCTTAATATGTTTTGGCTGCCTGTGCTGGGATTTATGGTCCTGCCCCTTGGGTGTATCGGCGTTGGCCTGGTGGTCCTTGGCCTGCCTGAGTCACTGACGCACGCATGTTTTAACATGGCTGGCCTGGGCATACAGGGGCTGGAGTGGTTGCTTGGCGTTCTTGATACTGCGGGCCTGCTTGATACATCTGCTGTTGTGCGTCCCACAGGCCCGGCCATTGTGGGCTACTGGCTTATTCTGCTTGCCGTGGCCTGGCTGCTGACACGACCCGATTCCAGACGGGCCTTTGCCTTTCTGGGTGCTGGCATGGTCCTGCTCTGTAGCCCAGGTCTGTACCAGGCCTTTATGCCTGGCCCGGTTGTGAGCCTGACAGTTCTGGATACTGGCATGAGCCAGGCCGTTATGCTGCGCACAGCCTCAGGGCGCACAGTGCTGATTGATGGAGGAGGGTCGTGGAACCTGGACTATGACATTGGCCGGGCACTTGTGGGCCCAGCCCTGAGCTATGGTCATCCACCCCGGGTTGATGTGGTGCTTTTGTCGCACATAGACGCGGACCATGTACGGGGGCTGCATTATATTCTGAAGAAATTCAGCGTGGGCTGGTTTGGAT
>JAAYGZ010000169.1 GCA_012727515.1 Desulfovibrionales bacterium | reverse complement strand
GGCGGAGCAGATACAGCAGGCTTTGCAAAAGCACCAGATTGAAGCCATTATGGCAGATTTGAGTATCCATGGCGGCACGCTGGCCTCTTATTTGAAAAATACAGCCAAACCCTGCCTGCTCTGGATCGGTTCGCCGGTGTACTGCGATCATGCCCTGCCGCCGGTTATGGAGCAGATTGCCGCCCTGCCGGACAATTTGCAGGGCTACAGCGTGCCCTATGTAACCTGGGGCGGGGTGTGCAGCGGCTCGGCTCTGGAGGAAATGGCGGTAGCTCTATCAGGAAAACACCTGCCGCCAGTGGCTGCGGCTAAAATTATGGCAGAGCATTCTTCCACCTGGGATGCACCCACTCCCTGGGAGGCAGAGCGCCCTAATGCGGCAGACCTGGCCTTGATCGATCAACTGGTGGAAACGGTTGTGGCCCAACTTCGCAGCAACAATGCACAAGCCCTGGATTTGGCCAAACTGAACTATCTTTCTGCAAACCAAAGGGCTGATGTGGCTCTGAAAAGCCTGGCCAAGGCAAAAACAGCCATGGGCACACCCAGGGCGGATGAGAGCAAGTGCGTGCAGTGCGGCGACTGCGTGCAGGTCTGCCCGACCGGGGCCATGGCCTTAAATCCCATGCCCCAGGTGCAGGCAGAGCTGTGCATTGTTTGCCACCAGTGCGTACGGGTTTGCCCGGAAGATGCTTTTCCCCATAACGGCGCGATGGCGGCGGAACGCATTGCTGGCATGGCTGCGGCCAGTGATGAAGACAAGGTAACTGCACTGTTCTATTGATTCTTGGCTTCAGTGCCATCTGAATGAACAAGAGCCTGGCAACAGGTTTCAGGGCCTTGCGCTGTCTGCCGGGCCCCTGGGTATCTCTACCTTTAAGTCGCTTGACGCCATTGACGTAAGCGGGTAATATTCGCAGATTTTTTCTTCCATCCATTTTTCCAAGGAAGCCGTGTGCGCCCCTTGTTGCTTGATATCTATCGTCTTGCGGGCTTTTTCCTGTACCCGCTGATATGCTTGGCTGCGCCGATTATACGCTTGTTTCCGGGGCGCATCGCCTACAATTTTTCCCAGCGCCTGGGTGTGTACGGTACAGGCGGCAACACCGACTTTCTTGATAATACGGACAACAATACGGACAAACCCAGTGTTTGGCTGCATGCCGCTTCAGTGGGAGAAATGCAGGCGGCGCTTATTTTGTTAAATGCCCTGCGAGCAACATATACGGACTACCGCTATATCCTCAGCAGCACCACCAAGCAAGGCTGTCAGTTGGCGCAAAGCCGCCTTCCCAGGGAGGTCGCCTGCATTATAGCACCTCTGGATATGCCCCAGGCGGTGAACAAGGCCATACAGGCCATCAGGCCAGTCCTGTATATCTGCCTGGAAACCGAGCTGTGGCCGCAGTTGTTGACCACGCTCCAGGTGCAGCAGGTGCCCATGCTTTTGCTTAATGGCCGATTGTCAGCACGATCCCTGGAGCGCTACAAAAAAATACGCGCCAGCATTGCTTTAATTGCGCAGGCATTCAACAAAATGGCCCTGATTTCACAACGAGACCTGGAGCGATTTGCACAACTCGGCGTGCCACTGGAGCGTATGGCGGTGGCGGGTAACATCAAGTTTGATCTTCCCTGTGCAGCCGATTCAGCCCATGCAATCCGGACAGCACACCGAACCCGACTTAATCTTGCCGACCACGAGCAGGTGCTGATATGTGGTTCCACCCACGGTGGTGAAGAAGAACTGCTTGTACCCGCATTCTTCCAACTTGCCCGCGAGATGCCCCTGGTGCTGGTGCTGGCCCCGCGGCACCAGGAACGTTTTGCCGCAGTCGAAGCTTTGCTCCGTGCGCAGGGCTGCAGCTTTGAGCGCTATTCACAACTGGAAGGAGAACGTAGTGCCAAGATTGTGCTGGTGGATACCATGGGCGATCTGGCCGATCTCTACAG
>JAAYGZ010000168.1 GCA_012727515.1 Desulfovibrionales bacterium | reverse complement strand
TTTGCGGAGGTACTCTAAGAACATGGAACCAATTATCTCTTTTCGTCATGTTTTTAAGTCCTATCCCATGTACCAGTCCGTGACTGCGGGGATAAAAAATTTCCTTTTTCACTTGCCCACGTCCATCAAAGATATTCGGCGCGGACATTTTCAGGCCCTGGAGGATATTTCTTTTGATATTTTTCCAGGAGAGACAGTGGGGTTTATTGGCTCCAATGGCGCGGGAAAATCGAGTCTGCTTTCTCTTATGGCCGGAGTCATTATTCCAAATAGCGGGGAGATTCATGTTGCTGGCCGGGTGTCTCCGCTTCTGGAATTAGGGGCGGGGTTTCATTTTGAGCTGACCGGGCGGGACAATATTCTGCTCAATGGCGTGCTGCTGGGCCTGACCAAGCAACAGGTGCTGGATAAAGTGCACGATATTATTACCTACTCAGAGCTGGAGCAGTTTATTGACCAGCCCATTCGTACCTACTCCTCTGGAATGCTGGCCAGGCTGGGTTTTGCTGTGGTTGCCCATTTGGAACCGGAAATTTTACTTTTAGATGAAATGCTTGCTGTGGGTGACGCAGCATTTCAGAAAAAATGTCTGCGCACCATGGGCGAATTTCGGGAGCGTCAGGTCACTATGATTTTTGTCTCCCATAATATGGATGATGTGCTGCGCGTGTGTACCAGGGCCATCTGGATCAAGGATCACCGCATTGCCATGGATGGTCCGCCCCAGGATGTTGTGGAGGCCTATTTGCGCCAGAGTGGTTAAGCTGTGGGGTAGGGCGATACACCCCCTGCAAGGCAGCAGATAAAGCATCGCAAAGAAGCACCACAAGAATACACCTGCGCCGCCTTCCTTGGCGCCGCCTAGAGATCAATTTTTGATCTGAAAATGGAATACCCACAAATTCACCCATTTCCACCCAATAAACCTCGCAATCAAAAGCTGTTCTTTGAGTGTGATAACAGGAAGAGCAACCTGGCTGACCAGTTTTGATCAATCATCCATTCTCCCCCTCACCCACATACTGCCCATACAGAGCAAACAAAAAGGCCACGCGGTCAGCTTCTGAGGCAAAGGAGCGGCCATAGGCTGCGTCCACGGCCTTATCTAATTTCTGGTGGGCCTTGAGAAGCACGGGCGGCATGGTCAATGGGTCGTAGAGATCAGCCAGGGAAGATTCAGGAAACAGGGCGCGAGCATCCAGCACGGCCTGGGCAGCATTTTCAATGGCTTGACGCTTGGTGTCGGAAGGCTCCTGGGGCCAGGGGAAATTATTGTACACAATACCTACAGAATAGCGGTAGCGGCTTTCAAGTCGTCCCGCCACGGCTCGCATCCAGGCATTGTGCATAAGGGAGGAGAGCAGGCCAAAGTGATATAACGTAGCGTTAGGAAGAACAAACACCAAGTCGCTGACAAAAGTGTTTGAATCTTCAAATCCTATGGGTAGATAGATCCTTCGCTCCGAAGTGACTTTAGGCACAATCAAATACTCGTTTGCAGGCATGTTTTCCACATGAAAACGAGTGGGAGTAGCTGCAAGTTTGCGTGTGGGGGCACTTTTACTCGCCAGTCGAAATTTCTGCACAGCCTCAATTCGTCGCAAAGACTCAGGCATTTTTTTCAGTTCATGGGGAGGGCAATCTCCCAGCCACAAACACCA
>JAAYGZ010000167.1 GCA_012727515.1 Desulfovibrionales bacterium | reverse complement strand
TTATGACTTAAAAAAAATATATGATATGAAACAAATCAGTATAACTCATGATTATCCACAGGATTGCCCTTTGCTCTATTGTGCAGAATCAGAAATTGAGCAGGTAATCTTCAATATTGTGCGTAATGCAGTCCAGGCCATGGCGGAAATGCCTTCTCCGCCTGCACAGCCATATATCCGCCTTTCCATTAAACCCCTGCCCACTCTTGTACGCCTTGAAATTGCAGACAATGGTCCAGGCATTCCAGACAACATCCGTTCACGCATCTTTGAACCTTTTTTTACAACCAAAGCTCCTGGGTCCGGCACTGGGCTTGGCTTGTCCGTATCCTATTTTATCATCACCAAAGGACACCGCGGACAGTTGACCGTCTGGCCAGGACAGGACGGGGGAACTGTTTTCCGCATTGACCTGCCCCTCTCTGACACAGTTATGGGGAATACAAACCCATAAGCATCTGGACGAATGGTTCCGGATTGAATACTCCAGCCCTCTCGAATTGATGAGAAAACATATTCTACAGATTAAACATGGACAAAATAACATCACACTCATGCGCTGAGCATGACTCCACTGTACCGGCAACCCTGACGCTCAAACCCTGTGCGCTGCTGGACCGCCTGGACATACAGACAGCCTTGTTTAGCGCATTTTCCGATCTTGTACTCTGGTGCTCGTCGTGCGGATGTATTCGGCAGTATGTTGGCGGTGCCTTGCCTCCGTTTTCTGTGTCCGCCACACTTATTGATAAAAATATACATGCCATTCCAGAGCTTATTGAACCAGACCTGGTGCGTCAGGCTTTGGATGAACTGAGGACGCAGGATTTTTTTCAGACATGCTATGTTTTGCCCGGTCGCAATGAAGATATTCATATTGAGGCCAGCTTTCAGCGCTTATCCACTGAGATGATTCGCATTGTGCTGCGTGATGTCACCGAGCTGGCTCGTGCCGTACAGGCCCTGCACTTTACCCAGGACCGCCTGGATCATATTATTGAATCCCTGCCTGACGCCACCCTGGTGGTAGATAAAGACCACCGGGTCATTGCCTGGAACAGAGCGCTGGTACACATGACCGGTATTCCCAAATCAACTATCCTGGGCAAAGACGATTATGAATATGCCATTCCCTTTTATGGACACCGCCGACCGATTCTTCTTGATTTTATTGGCAAAGATCCCAGTGAATTTTACCCCTTACTGCCGCAGGCCCAGGAACGTGACGATGTCCTGACCACAGAGATTTTTGTCCCTGCCCTCTCGTATGGACAAGGAGCTTTTGTGTGGGCCATCGCCACGCTCCTGTATGACAGCGAAGGACGTGAGGCCGGGGCCATTCAATCTATTCGTGATATCACAGAAAAAAAACGCTCTGAGATTTCCACCCAGATTCTCTACCATGTTGCCACGGTCACCAGTTCCCAGACTTCAGAAAACGAGATGCTGCGTCAGCTCTTTGAGGTTATGGTCTGGCATCTGAACGCAAACAGCATGAGCATTATTCTGCCCGATCCTGTTCTGGGCACGCGCACGTTTCCCTTTGCCCAGGACAACGCATCGCAACGCCGGACCCAGCAAGGGCATATCCGGGCCTTTAAGCTTGCTTCTGAAGTTATCCGCACTGGTCGGCCTGCCCAGGTCAGCTTGTCCTTTCCGCCGCAGGACAAAAAACACACCTCTGTGACTGCGCGTTGGTTTGGAGTGCCCATTGTGTGCAACACCCAGATTTTGGGCGCAATGGTTGTCGAATTACATGATGCGTCTTCTCTGTTCCTGACCAATAATGACCAGCTCCTGGCTGCTGTGGCCGAACACCTTGGCCTGGCTCTTCATCACTGCACAACTCAGAACGCCCTGCAGCTGAGTGAAGAAAAATTCCGCTCAATTTTTGAAAACGCCATTGAGGGCATTTTTCAGGTTTCCCTGGACCTGCACCTGCTCAGCGCTAATCCGGCCATGGCTCATATTCTGGGCTATGCTTCAGTGACAGAGCTGATGCAGCATTCCATGGGATTTTTATCACGCCTGCTGCCCCCTGCCAGCCGCACCGAAGTATTAAAGCGCATTGCTGCCGCAGAAATGATCACTGGCTTTGAATTTGCCGCTACCAAGCATAATGGTGACGAGGCGTGGTTATCGCTCAAATTACGCGCTGTTCCTGGCAGTGACGGCACCACGCAGCTCCTTGAAGGCTCTTTGGCAGACATCAGCGCCCACAAAGAAGCAGAGCGCCACCTGGAGCAACAAAAAAGTCTGTTTCGCCAATTATTTGATAATTCTCCGCAAGCCATTCTGCTTTTGGGTCCAAACGGAACGCCTCTGGATTTAAATCAAAGTTTTGTGCAGCTTTTTGGCCTTACCTTAGATGATGAAGAAGCCTTGCTGGAGGTACTTCTGGCCCCGGACAGCCTGGATGAAAGTTATACGTTTCTCAATACAGTCTTAAACGGTACTGCGCAGAGTGTTGAAACCACGCGACGCCGCAAAGACCAGGAACGCTTTCCCGTGTCTATTCTTGGCTATCCGTACATGCTGGAAAAAAAGATTTCCGGGGCTTTTTTCATTTTTACTGATATTTCAGAGCGCAAAAACTATGAAGACCAGCTTACTCGCCAGGCCCTGCGCGACAGTCTGACTGATCTGCCAAACCGTGTTTTATTCATGGACCGCCTGCAACAGGCCATGGAGCGCCAAAAACGACGTCCAGAATATCGCTTTGCAGCGATTATGATTGATTTAGATGAATTTAAGCGCGTTAACGATAGTTTCGGGCATCAGGTCGGTGATCTGCTGTTACGCAAGGTGTCTGTTCGTCTCAAAGAATGTATTCGCTCCATGGACACAGTGGCCCGTCTGGGTGGTGATGAATTTGCGGTGTTAATTGAAGATTTCCGCACCATTCGCGAAGTGACCAGCACTATTCGCCGCATCCTGCACGATATTCGCCAGCCAATCACCATCCTTAACCGTTCCGTGGCCATCAGTGCTTCTGTGGGTGTTGTGCTGCACACAGCACATTACACCTCGCCCACTGATCTTATGCGTGACGCAGACATCAGCATGTATCGCTCCAAAGAGCGGGGTAAAAATCAGTTTAATGTCTTCAGTAAATCCATGTATGAGCAGGTGGCCAAGGCCGTGCAGATGGAAACAGACCTGCGCCAGGCTTTGGCTGATGACCAGTTTGAACTTTTTTTCCAGCCTATTTTTTCCCTGCCCGACAAGACCTTAAACAGCTTTGAAGCCCTGATCCGCTGGCATCACCCGGAAGATGGCGTGCTCGGGCCAGGGGCGTTTATTCCTGTTGCCGAAGAAACAGGGCTTATTTCTGATTTGGGGCGCTGGGTCCTGCATAAGGGCTGTGAGGTTCTGGCCCAATGGGTACACGATTATCCAGACCTGCC
>JAAYGZ010000166.1 GCA_012727515.1 Desulfovibrionales bacterium | reverse complement strand
CTATAGAGTTCCCGGCCAGGAATGCACTGACGAATAACCCGCCTGCCCTGCCAGGTAAGCTGATTCAGGGCCTGGGTCAGGTCACGCTCCAGGGCCAGGGCATCAGCATTGCTCAGGCTGCCGTGATAAAAGCGTTCTCGCGTATGGATATAGATGCGCCCTGGGTCCAGGGCAAAGGCTTTGCTACGCGGAGCTATGGCCTGGGCGTCCCATTCAGTGCGCGGTGCGTGTTGCAGGCAAAAAAGCCCGTGTTCACGCAGCCAGGCATTTATATCCACCTCCTGCTCCAGAGTGGTAAATCCATGATCAGCCATAACCAACAAGCGCTTGGGACCAGGCAGATCCGCGTACAAACTCAGCACATGGCCCACGCACAGATCCCAGTCATGCAGATACTCCAGACAGGCTCCGTGCCAGGGATGCAGCGGATCAACAAGGGCTGGAAAAAGAAAATGCCCCAGGCGGTCAGTTTCCGTAAGCACCACGGCAAACAAATCCCAGGCCAGATCCGGCCACAACAGATCAATGGCTTTTTTTCGCCCTGCCAGGGAGCGGCGCAGGTCTGCCAGCAAAAATTCCAGATCAGTGCTGCCACGCACTGTGTCAGCGTCAATGCAGTAGCCATGCGCCTCTAAAATTGTACCAAGCACAGGGGGATGCACGGCCCCGGCCAGACTCTGGGCCGGAAATCCTCCCACAATCATGGCTTGTGCCGGCCTGACCGGCGCTGCATTGGGCATGTTCAGCACTTTGGCAAACAAACCCTGGTCAGCCATGCGCTCCCACAGTGTCTGGCCATGCACATGGGTAAAATCTGTAAAATCTAAGGTATAGGTGCGCGGATTAAGCCGGGTAAATCCATAGACCCCATGTGAACCAGGGCCTGAAGCAGTGAAAAAGCTGGTCCAGTTCACTGGCGAGAGTTCAGGCAGTTCGGCATGAATGGCTCTGCACTCAGGAGTGCGCACCAATGTAGCCAGATTTGGAAGATGGCCCTGATCGCACAACAGGCGGGCCACAGACCAGGGCAGGCCATCCAGGCCCAGAAAAATAATGCGGGGATGGGTACGAAAAGTCATGGACGCGGATTACAGATGCGCTGCCAGGCGCAGGGCCAGGGCAGTATTACGCTGACGGCCCCGCTCATTGCCCAGGCCCATGTACATGGCTTTGCGTGAACCAAGAAGCACGGCCAGTTTGCGGGCACGGGTCAGGCCCGTGTAAATAAGATTGCGCTGCAACAGCATATAGTGCTGGGTTACAATGGGCATGATAATGGCCGGATATTCACTGCCCTGGCTTTTATGCACGCTGATGGCATAGGCCAGGCCAATTTCATCCAAATCTTCAAAATCATATTCCACTTCCCTGCCATCAAATTCAGCCATTAGCAGCTCGCCTTCACGGTCAATGCCAGCGATGCGGCCCAGATCACCATTAAAGACTTCTTTGTCATAATTATTGCGCAGCTGTAAAATGCGGTCCCCGACCCGGTAGCAGCGCTGGCCCCGTTGCAGCTCTGACCCGGACGGATTGAGGCGTTCCTGCAGCAAGCGGTTAAGTTCCACTGTGCCCACCTCACCTTTGTGCATGGGGGTAAGCACCTGCACCTCGCTCATGGGATCAAGACCATAGGCTTGGGGCATTCGCTCGCAGACCATGTGCAGGATAAGCTCTTGCAATTCTGACAGATTTTCTTTTTCAACCCAGAAAAAATCCGCCCTGGGCGGTGGATGAGGGCTGGCCAGGGGAAATTCACCCTGATTGATGCGGTGGGCATTGACCACAATCATGCTTTCTCTGGCCTGGCGATAAATATGACTGAGGCGCACAGAAGGAATACACCCACTTTCGAGCATATCGCCCAGCACATTACCGGCCCCAACAGAAGGAAGCTGATTTTCATCGCCCACAAAAATAAGCCGACACGCCAGGGGCAAGGCCCGCAACAAGGCCAGACACAGGCCCGCATCCAGCATGGACACTTCATCCACAACCAGCACATCTGCTGCAAGTTTTTTGTCTTCGTTAAACTCAAACCCGCCTTGAGGCTGAAAACGCAGCAAGCGGTGCAAAGTCAGGGCTGTAAAGCCAGTGGCTTCGGACAGGCGCTTGGCAGCCCTGCCCGTGGGCGCGGCCAGGGCAATTTTAAGGCCCAGGGCTTTTAAGGCCCGCACAACCACACGGGTGATGGTGGTTTTTCCTGTGCCAGGGCCACCAGTGATAATGGCAACCTTGTTTGTACAGGCTGATTCCACGGCCTCACGCTGCTCTGCCGATAAATGCAGGGCCAGGCGTTCTTCTTCCCTGGCCACTGCATTCTGGATTTTGGACACATCAAGACGCGAGGTGTGTTCTAAAAGCGCCCAGAGCCTGGACGCAATTTCGCGCTCCATGCGATAAAAAAACGACAAAAACACGGCCATGCCCACGTCTTTTTCTGGCAGCGGCTCACACACAAGATGTTTTCTGGCTTCCAGGGCCTGAATTTGCGCTGTAATAAGGTCCAGATCATAGCAGGCCAGCATTTTGGCTGCTTCTTCAAGTAAAATTTCCTGGGGCAGATACATATGCCCGCTTGTATCTGCACTCTGGCGCAGGAAATAATCTACTCCGGATTCCAGACGCTGGGGCGCGTCAGGAGCAAAACCAAGCTTTAAGGCCATGTCATCGGCTGTGCGAAAGCCTATGCCATGAATATGATAGGCCAGATCATACGGATTTTCCTGAAGCTTGCGCACAGCTTCGGTGCCGTAATAACGAAAAATCCGGTGCGCAAAGGTGGTGGGCACGCCGTGGGTCTGCAAAAAAAGCATAAGACCGCGTACCTGTCGTTTTTCCTGCCAGGAAGCGCAAATGGTTTTGAGCTTGGCCGGGCCAATGCCCTCAATATCCAAAAGCTGTTCTGGGTCTGTATCTAAAATTTCAAGTACCTGATTACCAAAGCGCTGAATCAGGCGTTCAGCCAGTTTTTCGCCTATGCCCTTGACCGCGCCAGACTCTAAAAAACGCCGGATACCGTTCAGCGAGGCTGGCAGCACATGCTCGCAGGTTTCAGCCCGAAACTGACGACCAAATTTGGGATGCTCCGTCCACTCCCCGGAAAGTTTAAGGGCCTCGCCCGGCGCCACTTCGCCCAGCATACCGACCACAGTGCATTGGCCTGGCTCTGAGCGGGCATGCAGTTTGGCAATAACATAACCATTTTCAGGATTATGAAAAATGACAGACAAAACTTCGCCCTGAAGCGTGTACATGCCGCTAATTAGCCTCTAAGGAATGACGATACTTTAAGGATTGCTTGAGAGTTTCCCGGTCAACATATTTCAGCTCTGCCCCCAGGGGAATGCCCTGGGCCAGCCTGGTGACACGAACCTGCGGAAAATCGCGCCCAATAAAAGTATGGATATAGGTGCTGGTGGCTTCTGCTTCCATGGTTGAGCCAAGGGCCAGGATAACTTCCTGCACCTCTGCTTCACGCAGAATAGCCGTAAGGCGGGGCATTTCCAGGGCCGAGGCTTCTACGCCGTCCAGGGGTGACAGCAGACCGCCTAAAATCAGATACCGTCCCTTATAAAGCCCTGCTTCTTCCATAACCATCAGGCTGTCCCACTCTGCGACCAGACAGAGAAGCTCACGGGTGCGCGTGGGATCAGTGCACAGGTGGCATGGATCAGCATCAGCCAGGCTGCCACAGCGCGAGCAGATGTGCAGAGCATCGCGCAGGCCAGCAATGTTCTGGCCCAGGGCGCGTACACTTTCCGGCTGCCATTTGAGCAGGGTCAGAGCCATGCGCAAGGCGCTTTTCGGCCCCACCCCAGGCAAGGCCGAAAACTGCGAAACTATTTTTTGTAATGGAGCTGGCAGGCGTTGCACACACAATCTCCTAAAACAGCCCTGGAATTTTCATGCCGCCAGTGATCTGCGACATCTCGTGCTGCATGGCATCCTTGCCTTTTTTCAGCACTTCGTTGACCGCAGAAAGCACCAGATCTTGCAACATTTCCACGTCACCGCCTTCCATAACTGCCGGGTCAATGGTCACACCAAGCACTTCGCCCTGGCAATTGGCCTTGACCGACACCATGCCCCCGCCAACCGTGGCCTCTACTTCCCGCTTGCCAATTTCATCCTGGGTGCGCAGCATTTTTTTCTGCATCATCTGGGCCTGACGAATTAACTCATTCATATCTCATTCTCCTTATGTGTAATGGACGACACAGGCCGAACATCCATAATTCTGGCCTGAAAAATTTTCTGTGCCTCAAGCACGGTCTGGTCCTGCATGGCTTCCTCGCGCAACTGGCTTGGTGTTTTGCGTTTTTCAGGTTGGGCATCAACAACCCTGACCTCCACCTGGGGCCCAAAAAAATGCCGGGCCAGGTCAGTAATGGCCAGGGCAGACCCTTTGAGGCGATCTGTTTGAAAACTATGGGCACTTGAGAGCACAAGCTCATTGCCAGTCAATTCTCCCTTGACCTGAGCCAGGAGTGCAATGGGTTTGGCCGGGGCTGGCGGGTGGGCACAAAAGGCAACAAATTCTGACCAGGTGCGCGGAGTTTTTGGCCCAGGCCCAGTCTGTTCAAGCGGACGTGCTGCGGCCTGTGAGACAGCACTATCTCCAGCAGGCCGGGGCGGGATCTGCCTTGCCTGTGCCCCAGGTGCTTCTGCAGGCTGCGCACCTTCTGGTCTGGGAGGTGCTGCCGGGCGTACCGCAGGCGGGCCGGGAACCTGAGGCCGGGTTGATACGGGGCGCTGTCCAGCACGAGCGGGCAGGGGCTGGTGCGCTGTGGCTGCTGTTTCAGACACGCCAACCGCCAACAAATCCGGCAACATGGCCAGATTATACACCAAGAGTTCCAGGGCCAGGGCTGGTTCCATACTGGTTACAATTCGTCGCTGACTATCTAATGTCATCTGCCATGCAGCATGAACATGCTGGATGCTGAATTTGGGAGCGCACACCGCAAAGGCCGCAACCTCTTCGGCTGGCAGGTCAATAATAGTCTTGGCAGCATCACCAAGTTGCAGGAGTAAAAACAGATTGCGCCAGCATTCGCCCAGTTCACGCAAGAAAAAACCCAGATCCAGGCCCTGGTCTAAAATTTCTGTAAGCAGGGAATGCAGCGCCAGAAGATCACGGGCCTGCACATGATCCAGCAAACGCAAAAACGCCTCTTGCCCGGCCAGGCCAAGCACGTCACGCACTGCATGGGTGGTCAGGGTTGCATCGCCCAGGGCCAGCACCTGACCAAGCAAGGACATGGAATCCCGCACAGAGCCAGCGCCCCGGCGAGCCAGCAGATTGATGGCCGAGGGCTCAGCGCTGATCTGCTCCTGCTCTAAAACCATGCGCAAATGCGCAGCCAGATCAGCCTGGCTCAAGCGTTTGAACACAAAATGCTGACAGCGGCTAATGATGGTTTGCGGAAATTTTTCCGGCTCAGTGGTGGCCATGATAAAAGTCGCATGGCCTGGGGGCTCTTCCAGGGTTTTTAATAAGGCATTAAAGGCCTGGCGGGAAAGCATGTGCGCTTCGTCAATAATGATAACCTTATAGCGCCCGTCCATTGGCGCAAAGCCAACATCTTCCTTCAGGCTGCGCACATTATCCACGCCAGTGTTGGAGGCACCGTCTATTTCCAGAACATCCACTGCTGCGCCCAGGGTGATCTGACGGCACATGGTGCAGACATTACATGGTTCAGCACCAGGCCCGCTGCGACAATTCAAGGCTTTGGCAAAAATTCTGGCCACAGTGGTTTTGCCCACGCCTCGTGTGCCGCTGAATAAATAGGCAGGGGCCACCTGGCCCAGGGACGCAGCTCTGGACAAAATGCTTGTAATGGAATGTTGACCAGCCACCTGGGCAAAGGTTTGCGGGCGATAGCGGGCAGTCAGACTGTCTTGGCTCATGGATGGATTTCTCGGTACAAACAGTGCGCCCGGGGACAAGCCCCGGGCAATATAACGCTGGGATTACAGGGAGTATCTGGCAAGCCATTTTCCGTATTTGGGGTTATCACCACGCAGGACCTTGAAGTACGCTTCCTGCACCGCCTTGGTCACCGGGCCACGACTTCCAGCACCAATGACCCGACGATCTACTTCACGAATGGGCGTGACTTCAGCTGCTGTGCCTGTAAAAAAGGCTTCATCAGCGCAATAGAGTTCGTCGCGGGTAAAGCGGTCTTCAACAACAGTATAGCCCAGATCTTCAGCCAGAAGCATGATGGATTCACGGGTAATGCCTGAAAGAATAGAACCCAGGGGTGGAGTTTTGATGATGCCATTACGAACAATGAAAATATTTTCACCTGTGGCTTCACAGACATAGCCATCCACATCCAGCATCAGGGCTTCATTATAGCCATCAGCCAGGGCTTCACGCTTGGCCAGCACAGAATTGACATAATTCCCTGCTGTTTTGGACTTGGTCATCATGACATTCACATGATGGCGGGTAAAGGTGGAGGTCTTGACCCGGATACCCTTTTCCAGGGCTTCTGCCCCAAGATATGCGCCCCAGGGCCAGGTGGCGATAATAATCTGAATCGGATTGTCTGCCGGGTTAACGCCCATGACTCCGGCACCAATAAAGGCCAAGGGCCGGATGTACCCTTCGCTCAGTTTATTCGCTTTTAATGTATCAATGATCGCTGCACAGATTTCTTCCTGGGTAAAGGGAATGGCCATTTCATTGATTTTTGCTGAATGAAAAAGTCGTTCCACATGCTCAGGCAGACGAAATACTGCTGATTCACCATTAGAACAGGTATAGCAACGAATGCCTTCAAAAACCCCTACTCCATAGTGCAGGGTGTGGGTCAGGACATGCACCTGGGCTTTATCCCAGGGCACAAGTTTGCCATCAAACCAAATAGAGTCAGCTTTTTGAACCATAGTTCCTCCAGAATAAATGGGCCATGCGTGATAGCCCGGAATCACAGTACTGTGTTAAAATGCTGTTGTCTTTCCTAGGGCAAGGGTGTCCAGGGGTCAAGAAAACCCATTCTTATGTTATGGTAATGCAATGGGGCTATTAACGCCTACTTCAAGCAGCGTGTCTTCCAGACCCAGTTTTTTCAGTTCCTCGCGAAACCCGTCCACATGCTGGGCCAACGCCGGAAACGTGCCCCAGTGCATGGGCACAACCTTGCGACAGCGCAGCATCATGGCGGCCAGGGCTGCCTGGGCGCCATCCATGGTAAACACCCCGCCAATGGGCAGCAAGGCCAGGTCAATGGTGTAGAGCTTGCCCCACATGGCCATGCTGGAAAATACAGAGGTATCACCAGCATGATAGATGGTGTACCCATCTTCAAGGCGAATAATAAAACCCACAGGCGCCCCTGCTGCACAGGAGTGAAAGGCCTGGGTCATGGTCACGGAGATTCCCTGGAATTCCACTGTACCGCCGATATTAAAGCCAATGCCATTGAGGATCTGGCTGTCCGGCAGGCCCTGGGCTTTAAATACCGCAGCAAGTTCAACAATAGCGCCCAGGGTGGCCCCGGTGCGCTGACAGATTTCTAAAGCCTGGCCAGCATGATCGCCATGATCGTGCGTCACCAGTACCAGATCTGCTTTCTGGCTGGCTGCTGCGACCTGGGCAGTTGGATTTCCATCAAACCAGGGGTCAATCAAAATTGTCCGGGAAGAAGCGGAGGTAATGGCAAAAGCGGAATGTCCATGCCAGGTCAGTGTTTTCATGGGTGATTCTCCTTGTGGATCATAAACATGCAAAGATAAGCATTTCGTAAGGAAAAATTATGTACCCACACCTGTAGCCACGTCAACCTGCCTGAGCTTCTTCATGCATGTCTGTGGTACGGGCGCGAACAACTCGTGCTGACTTGATTAGACAT
>JAAYGZ010000165.1 GCA_012727515.1 Desulfovibrionales bacterium | reverse complement strand
TCGCGCTTCAGTATTCATCTAGTGCACATACCCCTTTATGCGGACCCGTTTCTCCAAAGCGCGTAATGCCGCCACCCCGGCCCAGGTCAATAAAAAGTACAGAATTGCCGCGCAGATATACATAGGCAGGTGCTTGTAGGTACGCGAGGCGATAAAATGAGTCCGGGCCATGATCTCACTGGCTCCCAGCACAAAAGCCAGGGCCGAGTCCTTGAGCATGATTGAATACTCGTTGGACCAGCCAGGAATGGACAGGCGCAAGGCCTGGGGCAGGATAATGGTCCGGATAGCCAGAGAGTCTGACATACCCAGAGCGCGGGCAGCTTTGAGCTGGCCTTTGGACAGGGACAGTATAGACCCGCGAAAAATCTGTGACTGGTATGCACCGCTGGTCATGCCCAGGACAATTGTTGCTGCGGCCACGGCATGGAGATTAAAGCCAAGCAGCGTAAACAAACCAAAGTAAAAAAGAAAAAGCAGCACCAGAATTGGTACGCCCCGGAAAAACCAAATATACAGCCCGCACACCATGCGCACGACCCTGCATCCATAGACCTGCCCCACGGCCAGTGGCACGCCAATGCAAAGCCCAAGCAACATTGCACCCACCACGGCAATGCAGGTTACTCCAGCGCCCTGCAACACATACGGCAGAGCATCCATAAGAACAGTCAGGGTTTCATTCATAAGAGGGAATAGTCCTTTGTCAGCAGAACCTGACAAAAAAAGGGGAAGGCCGGGGTAGTTCCAGCCCTCCCTTCATGCTCGGCATCGTGACGAATTATTTATTCAGATACTTGGCAATGAGTTCTTCCCAATACGGATCAGCCTGTAACAGCTCAAAGCCTTTGTTCAATGTTTCCAGCAGTGCGGCCTCTTCCTTGCGCACAGCAGCGCCAAAAGGCTCTACTTCACCAAAAGTGCCGATGATCTGCACTGGTTTTTTCTGCTCTGCATCGCGGGCTGGCGGATAATTCATTCCGGCAACGTCAATGCGTCCGTTCACAACATCTTCAATGGCCATGGGCGCGGAGTCATAGTAGCGAATCTCAAACTTCCAGCCCTGTTTTTTCTTTTCGTCTTCCATCCATTTGGCTTCAGATGTCCCGGCCTGCATACCCACGGTCAGTTTCTGGCCATATACGTCTTCAGGTTTGAGCGCAGAGTCTTTCTTGGTTACAAAGACGTTCTTTACTTCCCAGTATGGCTTGGTAAAATTGACCTGAGCGGCCCGTTCAGGGGTAATGGTCATGCCTGAGCAGATAAAATCGATTTTTTTAGCAACCAAGCTGGGGATAATACCATCCCAATCCACAGGCACATGCTTGACCTTAAAGCCCATTTTAGCGGCAATCCAATCAATGGCGTCCACATCAAAGCCACTGGGCTTTCCACTCTGATCCACAAAAGCAAAGGGTGGATAATTGGCATCAATGCCATTTACCAGAATTTTTTCCTCAGCCAGGGCTGTTCCAGCACCAAGACAGACAAGGCAGACAATCATCAGCGCAATTCGTTTCACCATGTTCTCCATCCTTTTGAAAGCGTTTGACAAAAGAGGTTATCCTAAGAACAGTTCCGGCGTTTCCATACATTGTGTAAGCACGAAACATCGGTCAATGGGCCAAAGTACAAAGCAGGTAACGTCATTTTCTGAAAACCGCAACGCTTAGAAAGGGAACATTTCTGTGCCTGTACAGCAAAAAAAGGCCTATACCTGCGCCATCCTTGCAGTGTGTTTCTGATCCACAGCAGCCTCAGCCTTTAAACTGACCCTGCGTCACCTGCATCCAGGGGTCATTGTTTTTTACGCCAGCCTGATTTCGCAGAAAAACAGCCGCTGGGCTTTGCCCTAACCTGATCTGCTGGGGTGAGCGGATATCGGCCTGGCCTGCATCCTTGCTGGTACAGCAACACAAAAAATGGCTGACCAGCACCAGGCCCAACAAATTTGAATACAGAATTGGCTCAGAATTCTTTTGACACCACGCACAGAGCCGTCTATTGGGCCGCCTTGTTGATTGCACCTTCCGAATGGTTCGGCGGTGTCGATGCACGGAACCTGAAGCTGTTTTCAGATTGTTATCCTGCATCAATTTACCTTTTGCTCTGGAGTTATTGATTTGGCTACGAACATTTATGTTGGAAATCTGGCTTGGTCCACCACGGACGCTGATCTGCGTACACTTTTTTCCCAGTACGGGGAGGTCAATTCGGCCAGCGTTATTGAAGACCGCGCCACAGGGCGTTCTCGTGGATTTGGTTTTGTGGAAATGGACGACGCAGGCGCCCAGAAATCCATCCAGGCCCTGAACGGCACAGAATTTCAGGGTCGCACTCTGAAAGTCAACGAATCCCAGCCCAGGGAACGCCGTCCGCGTTACTAAACGCCGCTGTATCGTGTTCCATCCAGCCCGCTGCACAGCGGGCTTTTTTGTGTCCGGGACCAAGCATTCTGCACGCTCAGATCAGTGCAGGTCAAAATTAAAGAACCGCTGATTACATCCTGTACAAAGATTCAGCGCTTTTATGTCACAATCACATGGTACATAAATGCCGGGTCTTGTCTCTATAGAGAAGAATATTTTTAACATTTACACTGTGATATAAATTATATTTGTCATTCCGGCCGAGTGTAACGAGCGGAGGAATCTCAAGATCCCTTCGACAGGCTCAGGGCAGGCTCCCCCACTCCGTTCGGGATGACATGAAGTTACGATGACCATGACCATACGTTCGATTTGATCAGCATTTCACTAAAATTCATCACACTTGTTTGGAGCTTTTTGTGTCATTTCTGCATTCTGTACGCTCTCTTGTATTGATCATCGTTGCATTGAATCTGCTGAGCGCCTGCGCGACCAGAACGCCTGCTCCCCCTTCAGTGCCAGCCCAAGAACATACAGCCCCAGCTCCCCAAGCTCCTGTTGCCCCGGCCACACCTGCGCCTCAGGCACAGGCTCCGTCTCCAGCCCCATGTCTGGACTGTGAAACAGCACCCCAGGACAAAGACCGGGCAGCCTGCTACAGACTGCAGCCAGGCAAAGTAACGAAAAACAAAAAGGGCAAGACAGTTGTTGGACGCTGCCAGCCCCAAAGCCTGATTTATGCCCGCTGCCGCACCGGTATTATGACCTGCCGTCTGGGAGATACCAGCCCGGTGCAGTGGTTTGCCTGCGCCAGAAAAAACAAGGCCACCTCATCCACGCCCAAGGCCCATGCAGTCATGGTGCTTGATGTCAATGCCCGGCGCGGTATGCCCACCGGACATCCTGTGTATGTGGAAGAAGCCTGCCCCAATGCCGATGGCACCTGGACCCTGCGCATCAGCCACACCAACTATGACCGCAAATGCCACCTGGACCTGGACGCCAAAGTCATATTTTATCCTCAGACTATGGAAGCCTCGTTCCTCAGTGGCCCGTGGAGCACCTGGGCCAAAAATCTCAAGGTCTGTGGTTTTATTCTGCGCTAGAAAACCCAGTGAGCCAACATGGTCAGAAGCTGCTGCATATAAAAAACATCCCCGCTCCAGCGATCTGTGCCGTGCGGGGATGATACACATATCCAACCAGCTATGTGGCACTGGAAAAATCGTGATCAGGAAACCTTGCTGCCGTCAGGCACAGCAGCACTTGGGCCAAGCAAGGCCAGCCCTGCATCCTGCTTCACTGCCAGCACCATGCCCTGGGACATCAGGCCACGCAGCTTGCGGGGCTTAAGATTTGCCACCACAACCACCTGCCGCCCAACAAGAGTATCCGCAGACCAGAATTCCGCAATGCCGGCCACAACCTGACGCAATTCCGGCTCGCCGGTATCAATGCGCAAGACCAGCAAACGATCAGCTTCCGGATGCTTCTCCGCAGCCATCACAGTGCCCACCCGCAGATCCAGTTTGGCAAAGTCTTCAAATTCAATAAGCTGCGGGCTGGCATCCGCTGGCTTGGCCGGGGCTGGTTTGGCTGGCGCATCTTTTGTCTTTTTTGCAGCAGGCGCTGCTGTATCCTGCAGATCCAGATCCTGCCGGGGAAAAAGATTGGAGCGTTCTGCCACAACTGTACCCGGAACAAGGCCATACCACGAAGATACTTCTGCCGCCAGATCCACGGTCTGGATATCAAATCGCACACCAAGCTGGGCCAGCATGGCCTCGCTGGTACTGGGCATGACAGGCCACAAATGCAGGGCTATTTTGCGCATTCCTTCCAGAATGACATACAGTACTGTGCCCAGGCGCGTGAGTTCCTGGTTTTTGTACAGGGTCCAGGGCGCGGAAAGATCAATGTATTTATTTAAGTGACGCACCAGATCCCACAAGGATTTTAAGGCGCGGGAAAACTGAAAATGTTCAAACTGGGCCTGAAAATTGGCCATGGCATTCTGCCCGATTTCCAGAACTTCACGGTCAACGCTGTTTAAGTCTGCGCACTCAGGCACTGTGCCACCAAAATACTTATGCGTCATGGACAGGCTGCGCGAAAACAAATTGCCCAGATCATTGGCCAGATCAGCGTTAAAACGTCCCACCAGCGCTTCTTCGCTAAAAGACGAATCCTGGCCAAAGCTCATTTCTGCCAGCAGAAAATAACGAAACGCGCTCAGGCCATATTTATGGGCCATGTCCAGCGGAGCAATGACATTACCCAGGCTTTTGGACATCTTGGTTTCATTGACAGTCCAGTATCCATGCACACGCAAGCCCTGATACAGGGGAATGCCAGCTGACATCAGCATGGTGGGCCAGAAAACAGCATGAGGTTTTAAAATATCCTTGGCCACCAGATGATGCGCTCCGGCCCAGTATTTGCGGTACGCAGCGCCTTGCGGGTAATCCAGGGCAGAAATATAATTGATGAGCGCATCAAACCAGACATAGGTTACAAAATCGCGATCAAAAGGCAGCTCAATGCCCCAGGTCAGCCTGGTTTTGGGACGGGAAATACACAGATCCCCCAGATCTTCCTTAAGCATGGACAGCACTTCATTGCGGTAGCGCTCTGGCTGAATAAAATCCGGATTAGCCTCAATATGCTGGCGCAGGGGCTCCAGATATTTACTCATGCGGAAAAAGTAATTTTTTTCTTTGATAAAAGTAGGCGCTGTCTGGTGATCCGGGCACTTGCCATCCACCAGTTCTTTGTCCGTGTAAAAACGCTCGCAGCCAAAGCAATAATGCCCGCCGTATTCATCAAAATAAATATCACCCTTATCATATACTGCCTGCAGCACATGCTGCACACAGGCCGCGTGCTTGGGGTCTGTGGTGCGGATAAACTGGTCATTGGCAATTTCCAGACGCGGCCAAAGCTCCTGAAATAATGCACTGATGGCATCAACGTATTCCCTGGGCTGTTGTCCATTGGCCTCAGCAGCCTGGACAATTTTATCTCCGTGTTCGTCTGTACCAGTTAAAAAATATGTTGCATCACCTTGCAGGCGGTGAAAACGGCTGATACTGTCTGCAACAATGGTTGTATATCCATGGCCCAGATGGGGCCGGGCATTCACGTAATAAATGGGGGTGGAAATAAAAAATGGACTCAAAACTCATCTCCTCTGTGTACGTACAGAATCTCTATGCAAATAAATACAACGGACATTAGCAAAAAATGATACAAATATATCAGGGCTGGCCAGACTGCTCTGACCCTGAACGGGTATGGCCTGAAGTACGGCGATCTTTTTTATGGCGTTTGTCCTTGTGGCGACTTTTCTGTCCCCGTCCCGCAGGAGGTGCAGAAGAAGTGGAGGACGTGCTGGACAAGGTATGCGGTTCAGCATCAGGACTGGCCTCACGCGACACGGCTATATCTTCGCTTTTTGATTGCGCATGCTGCTCTGGCCCTGCCTGGCGCGCATGTGCTGCTGGCCGTGCCGGAGCATGACGTGCAGCAGGAATTCGCCGGGCTGGCTTTGCTGGCTTGCGCTCTGGGCGGGACGCTGATGTCTCGTCCGCATCCTGCAAGGCTTGCAGCTCTGCGGGCAGATCATCCATACTGTCCTCATGTTCGTACCTGGCTCCAGTGTCATGCACAATCAGGCCATTCCATTCTGCCAGGGGAAAAACAACCTCTTCCCCCTGGTCATTGAGGGCTGTCACGCTTTCTGCAAACATATTGGTGCGCACTGTGCGCAAAGCACCCAGGGTTGTCTGATATTTGCGGCCCAACTTAGGAGCCTGACGCTGAAAATTCAGGTAACTGTCTTTTTCATAGGCCAGACAACACAAAAGCCGCCCACAGACCCCTGAAATTTTGGCCGGGTTCAGGAATAAGTTCTGATCCTTGGCCATCTTGATGGTCACCGGCTCAAAGCGTCGTAAATACCGCCGACAGCAACAGACCTGCCCACAGTTTCCCAGAGCACCAATCATCTGAGTTTCATGGCGCACCCCGATCTGACGTAATTCAATGCGCGTACGATAGGTGCGCACCAAATCCTTGACCAGCTCTCGAAAATCCACCCGACCAGGCGAGGTAAAATAAAAAATCATTTTGCTTTTATCAAAATAGACTTCCACCTCCACCAATTTCATATCCAGGCCCAGGCGTGACACGCACTGCTGGCAAAACGTGCGTGCTTCTGTGGCCATTTCTGCATTTTCCTGTCCAATTTCCACGTCTTCCTGGGTGGCTGGACGGTAAATGGGCTTGACTGTTTCCGGATCAATTCCTTCGGGCAGGCTGGCGCGCAAGGCGACAATCTCGCCTAACCCAATGCCTTCATCTGTCTTGACCAGGACTTTGTCATGCACGGAAAGCACAAAAGGTGTGGCCAGAAAAAAATATACATTTCCTTGTCTTCGAAAGGATACTCCAACGTATTGAGCCATATATATCCTAAAAATCCCCTAGTGCGTACTAGAGTGGTCGCGTGTTTTTTGTTGAGTCAAAGCACATAAAAAACCGGTTCAAGGCCCTTTGGCCCGGAACCGGTCGTGTATCTGTCAAATGGCAAACTGACAAGTCAGGGAAATGCTGATTAATTCAGTTCATTGCAAGCG
>JAAYGZ010000164.1 GCA_012727515.1 Desulfovibrionales bacterium | reverse complement strand
GGTTTGTAACCATGACTTCCAGAGCGCCAGCGAGCTGGCCGATTTCATCAGTACGACGTATGGCCAGGTGTTTGTTCAGATCTCCGCCAGCCACGGCCTCGGCAAAATGAACGCATGATTGTAAATCTCCGGTCATGCGACGCACAATCCAGAAAATCACAGCGCACACCAAAAGAACCCCGGCGCCCATAGAAATAAAGGCCGTGGTCCAAAGTGATTTTGTGGCGCGCTGCAAGTCATCATGATTTACTGTAATGACCACGGTCCAGCCGGTGACTGGTTCGCGAGCAAACATGGCAGCTTTACTGACCCCTTCATGGGTATAATTAACCGTCCCGGAATCTTTGGACATCAGGGTCTTGAACCAATCAAACTGACTGATATCAAACTGGAGGACATAGTCTGGATTGGGGTGAGCGACAACAATGCCCGTGGTATTTATAAGATAGGCATAGCCTGCCTGACCGATACGTACAGACTCCACGCGAGTTCTGGAAAATTCTGCCATATCAACCCGAAGATATAAAATGCCCAGTATTTTCGTATTATGGCGAACCGGAGCCGCAACAACAAACACGGGCTTGTTGGTAACCCGGCTCATAAGCGGCTCTGAGATATTAACCTCACCCTGTATGGCTTTTTTAAAAATACGCCCGGTCACTGAAATTTCCTGAAGCGCGAGGGTCAGAGCTCAGTAAGGTGTCTCCGGAAGCATTCAGCAGATTTACCGCGTGGATTGCCGGAGACATGCGCTGCGCTCGTTTTAAGATATCCACAGCACGGGCCATATCATCTGGTGTTCCATAGGCCAGGGCAGCGGCAAGATTTCTGTCCTCTGCTTGTGTTTCAGTAATAGCCTTCATGGTAGCAGTAAAATCTGTCAAAGATGACGCAACATTGGTGGAGAGATTGCGCGCAGCTCCCTCCAGCTCAATCCATAGTTCATCTGCTGCGTTGCGTGTGGATATAAATCCAGCCACACCCATGCTTAACATCACCACAGCCACAATGGGAAGAATCAACTGAGCTCGTAAACCAAAGCGCATACACTCCTCCTTACTGAGGTCAAAGATTATGAAACTCCCTTACTGCACCAGCCCTGGCCGTACCTGCTCAGCCAATGCAGCCACCTTGCCCCGCAGATACGCGGCCACCAGATCGCCCAGGTCTGCGTCCCCGGAATGTTCTAAGGCATACTGGCGTAAATCTTTTTCTGTTTGTTCTTCCATGCGTTCAGATTCCATGAACATAAGAAAAACCAAACCCAGGGCCGCGTTATTTTCCACACTCCCATCACACAAATGCTGGATCTGTTCTTCAGGAATTGTTGCAAAAAGTCGGATCACAAAAAGGTCAATCCATTTTTTATACAGGTCCGGCATCAGGGTTGGAATCAGTCCGGCCAGTTTGTCAGCTGCTTCGCCAGAGATATTGGGCATGGTGACCAGAAAATATTCACTTAAGGCTTGCTGGCGTTGTTCTGTGGATGAGGAAAATTTATCCAGAATAACAAGGAAAATATGCGCTCGTATCTGCTCTTTGGTCAGGGCCATGAGTTATACTCCAAAAGGATTGAGGCAGTCAGGATTTTCAGCCAGGGCCGCCATGACAATGCGTGCGCAGGCTTCGGCATCAGACTGGGCATGATGATGATTCAGGTTAAAATTCAGAAACCGGCACACATCAGGAAGTTTCGTGGGGCGCAAGTCCCACTGGCTGCGCGCCAGTTCCACGGTGCAGACAAAAGACAGGGATGGAGCAGGCAGCCGGGCCATGGCGCAACAGGCCGTGAGCACAGCCTGGTCAAAGCGGGCATTGTGCGCGGCCAGAAAATTCACATCTTCCAAAAACCCGGCATGTTCAAGCCAGAATTCACGAAAAGTCGGACTATGGCGCACATCACTCCAGCGTATCCCGTGTACTTTGATGCAAAACGGAGAAAATGCAGAGCGCGGGGGCCGCAAAAGCTGATACAGGGTGTCTGCTATGCGCCCATCACGCACTTTGACCATGCCAATGGCGCAGGCGCTGTCCCGTCTGGAGTCAGCTGTTTCAAAATCCAGCGCCACATAGGTGCAAGGGGGGCTGGCCGTCATGCCTGGCTCGGCCCCGGCAGATACACCGTGCGCTCACAAAAAGATATGCCCGTGTACATATCAGCAGATGCGCGGCAATTGCTCGCCTTCGAGCATGTCCATAAGCCGGGTGCCACCAAGGGGAGTCTGCAACACCACCTTGCCAGGATGGTCCTGGCCAACAATCCCGATACAGGCCGCGTGGTGGCCCAGTGGATCAGAGCGCATGATCTCCAGAGCCTGCTGCGCATATTGTTCAGGCAAAATGCATAAAAACTTGCCTTCATTGGCCAGATACAGCGGATCAAGCCCTAAAAACGAGCAGCCACCGCTTACTTCCGGTCGCACAGGAATGCGGTCCTCAAAAATCCGGCATTCCACCTGAGACTGGCCAGCAATTTCATTTAATGTTGTGGCCAGTCCGCCCCTGGTTGGATCGCGCAGCACATGCACTTCTGGAATGGCCTCAAGCAGGCGGGCAATAAGATGATTAAGGGACGCACAGTCAGAACAAACTGGCGCGTCAAAGGTCAGGCCTTCGCGCTGGGCCAGAATGGCCAGGCCATGATCTCCAATAAATCCGTTGACTAAAATAGCGTCTCCAGGAGCGGCTCTGTGTCCGCTGGGCGGCTTGGGCACAAAGACCTCGCCAATACCGGTGGTGTTGATAAATATCTTGTCCACCATGCCCTTGGGCACAACCTTGGTATCGCCTGTCACGACCATGACCCCTGCGTCACGAGCTGCCTGGCCCATGGAGGCCACAATACGCTCCAGGTCTGCCATGGGCAGGCCTTCTTCAATGATAAATCCACAGGTCAGGAATCTGGGCCTGGCCCCAAGCATGGCCACATCATTGACCGTGCCATGCACAGCCAGGGCGCCAATATCTCCGCCTGGAAAAAAAATCGGGTCAACTGTAAAGGTATCAGTGCTGACTGAAATGGGACCATGAATATCTAAAAGGGCTGCATCATCAAGGCGATTTAAGTATGCATTGCCCAGGTATTTGAGAAACAACTCACCAATCAGGCGGTGTGAGGCCTTGCCGCCACTGCCGTAATCCAAAAGTACTCGTTCCACGTTATGTATCCTTAAAATAAGTGTGTTCTCAGACCCGGTATTTAAAATATGCTGCGCACGATCCTTCTGTGGACACCATGCACGGCCCAACCGGAGCAGCAGGCGTGCAGGCCTTGCCAAACAACACGCATTGATCCGGGCTGATTTTGCCCTTGAGCACATCGCCGCACTGACAGCCTTTGATCTGCGGTACATCGCGCAAGGTCAGGTCAAAAACCTGCATGGCATCATGGGCCGCGTATTCCGGACGCAGCACCAGACCACTGCCTGGAATAAGGCCAATGCCGCGCCACAGGGCGTCTGCGGGCATAAAAACCTCATTGAGCATGGCCATGGCCTTGGTATTTCCAGCATCAGCAACAACCCTGGTATAGGCATTTATCACTTCAGCCTGGCCTTTGTTGCGCATGGTTACAAACAAATGCAGGGCCTGCAGAATATCCAGAGGCTCAAACCCTGCAACCACAGCAGGAATGCCGTGCTGTTGGGCTAAAAACCGGTATGGCTCTACCCCGATAATGGCTGATACATGGCCGGGAAGTAAAAAGGCCTGGACCTGTAATTCCGGATCAGCAGCCAGAGCATGCAGGGCCGGAGGCACCAGCTTATGAAAAGAGAGCACTGAAAAATTATGGACCCCTTCTTCTCTGGCTGTCTTGAGGGTGGCGGCAATAGCCGGAGCAGTGGTTTCAAAACCCACGCCCAGAAAGACAACCTTGTCGTTGGGGTTATCCTGGGCCAGCTTGATGGCCTCAAACGGAGAATAAACAATCCTGACCCGTGCGCCCTCGGCCTGGGCTGTTTTCAGAGTGCGTTTTTCAGGGCCAGGCACGCGCATCAGGTCCCCAAATGTGGCAATAATCGCGTTTTTACCTGCCAGCTCTAAAAACAGCGCCACCTCGCTGTCATGGGTCACGCAGACCGGACAGCCTGGCCCGGATAAATGAACCACATTTTCCGGCAGTAACGAGCGCACTCCAGAACGAAAAATTGACACAGTGTGCGTGCCACAGACTTCCATAAAACGCAGCTCGCCATGCAGTTCCGCATGAATGCGTTCCAGCACAGCCTGGCACAGGTGCGGGTCTTTGAAAGAATCAAGTAAGCTCAATGTTCAGCCCTTCCTGAAAAAGTTTCAGCGTGGCCAGGGCCTCTTCCTTGTCCAGGCGGCTTAAAGCAAAGCCAGCATGAACAATCACATAATCGCCCACAGCCGGATCTTCAGATATAACGTCCAGCCGTATGGTCTGGCGCACACCGCCTACCTGGACCTCGGCAGTCTTGCCTTCTATTTTGAGTATTTCCATGGGAATTGCCAAACACATACGCACACTCCTTGTTTGTAATTTTTCAGCGCCTAAATCCCAGCCCTGACTGTGTCAATGCGCGGCTCAGGAACAGGCTGCTCCTGCTTTACAATTTCCCGACCTTGTTGCTAGGCGTAACACGCCTGGAGCGCACCACAATTTTTTTGCAGTACGGATGACAACCATGACCCAGCCCGAACTTATCCCCCCGTTACCTTCACCTGCACCATTGCTCAAGGCCATGATTCCCAGTGACGCGCAGTGCAGAAGCTGGTGGCACAAGCATGGCATGATGGAACATATCAAGCGTCACAGCCAGCTGGTGGCAGATATTGCCACAGAACTGGCCCGACTGGCCGTGCATACTCACCCGGAATGTATCACTGATCCTGATCCAGGGGACTGGGTGCAGACTGTCCGCGCTGCCGGGCTTTTGCATGATCTGGGCAAAACCTACACCATTCATCATGGGGGCAGTCATAGTCTGCTGGGCGCGACCTGGGCCATGAGCCTGACCGGAAACCCGCGCATTGCCCAGGGCATTATTCATCATGTGCACTGGCCAGGCGCTCTTGATCCAGGGGCTGCTTTTCTGCCCCTGGCGATTGTCTATAGTGATAAACGAGTGATGCACGATAGCGTGGTCAGTCTGGAGCAGCGCTTTGCTGACCTGCTGGAGCGCTATGGCCATACAGAGCACAGCCGCGCTGCCATTGCCCATACCTTTGAGCAGGGGCGTGAACTCGAAACCATCTTAAGCACCTTTCTTGGAGAAGACCTTCATGCGTATTGTTCTCATCGCCGGTGGATGGTCGGCTGAACGCGACGTGGCCCTGAGCGGGGCCAGACAGATTGAACAGGGCCTGCGTGACCTGGGTCACACAGTAAGCTTTTTTGATCCGGCCCAGGATCTGCGCGGCCTGGAAAAGGCAGTACAGGGGCAGGATTTTGCCTTTATCAATCTGCATGGCTCGCCAGGGGAGGACGGCCTGGTGCAGTGCCTGCTGGAGCGCCTGGGCGTTCCCTATCAGGGCGCTGATGCCCGCAGTTCCTTGCTGGCCCTTAACAAGGCCGTATCAAAACAGCTTTTTGTCCGCGCTGGTCTGCCAACTCCGGCCTGGGAATTCATCCCTGCTGGCAAGGCGTCCTCATGGCAGCCATCCTTGCCCTGCCCGCTGATCATCAAACCCAATACAGGCGGCTCCAGCATTGGCGTTGGGCTGGTGCATAGCCTGGCAGACCTGCCGCAGGCCCTTGCGCATCCGGCCCTGGCTGGCCTGGATTTGCTGGCAGAAGCCATGATCACAGGCCAGGAACTGACCTGTGGCGTGCTTGAAGGCTACACCCTGCCACCCATTCTTATTCGCCCCAAGGCAGGAGTGTTTTTTGACTACACCAGCAAATACGAAGTTGGCGCGTCAGAAGAAATATGCCCGGCGCCTGTTTCAGACGAACTGACCGCAACACTGCAAGCCATGGCCTCTGCTGCACATCAGGCCCTTGGCTTGTGCGACTATAGCCGTACAGATTTTATGGTTGACCACGATGGACAGCCGTATGTGCTTGAAGTCAATACCTTGCCGGGCATGACCGCCACCAGCCTGCTGCCCCAGGAAGCCCAGACTGTAGGGCTTTCGTTTGCAGCTCTTTTAGACTGCCTCATTACTCTGGGCCTGCGCAAAAAAGCATGGATGTCTGCTCAGTGCTGAGC
>JAAYGZ010000163.1 GCA_012727515.1 Desulfovibrionales bacterium | reverse complement strand
GCAGGCTTTTTGACTGACTGAGCCGGGCTGATCGGCAGGGCAGGAACAGACGATTCATATTCCTGGGGCGCGGAGTCATCAGGATCATCTGCTGAATCCATAAACTGACCGCCAGCTCCATAAAACTTGAACCCTGCATGAGAAGATACCGTGACAAAAAAGAGCAAAATAACAAATGCCAGACGCCTCATTGTGTGTGTCCTCCCGTTTCCGGGCCGCTAGCACAGAGCGTGACACTCTGCACTATGAAAAATCAGCGTACAACTCGGGCAAATATGCCTCTGAAATTTCTCATTTCTCGTGACGAAAATTCTCATCTCTCACGACCGCTCACACCCGCTTACAGTAGAAAAGAGAAATCGCCTTCAAGGTGGGGATGCAAAGACAAAAAGAAAAAGGGCCTAGATTTTTACATCTAAGCCCTTGTTTTTACTGGTCGGGGCGACTGGACTCGAACCAGCGGCCCTCGGTTCCCAAAACCGATGCGCTACCAAACTGCGCTACGCCCCGAAAGAGAGAGCCATTTATCTATGCCCTGGTGTGCTGTCAACATATTTTCGCGTCTAAGCCCATGTGCAGGCATATTATGTAAGAAACTACTGATTGCGCGTTGTAAACTCGTGTCGCCAATGATGCAGAATTGGTTCAGTATATCCGCTTGGCTGTTTAGTTCCATGAAAAATAAGTTCATGCGCAGCCTGAAATGCGCAGCTGGCAGCAAAATCAGGGGCCATGGGCCGATATGCTGCATCATTGGCATTTTGCTGATCAACCACCCCGGCCATGCGCTCTAATGTAGCGCGGACCTGGGCCGGGCTACACAACCCATGACGCAACCAATTGGCAATATATTGGCTGGAAATACGCAGTGTGGCCCGATCTTCCATCAGGCCAACATTGTGTATATCCGGCACCTTGGAGCACCCTATGCCCTGTTCAACCCAGCGCACCACATAGCCCAAAATACCCTGACAATTATTATCAAGCTCGCGCTGAATTTCTTCGGGCGTCAGAGAGCGCTCCAGCACAGGCACGTGCAAAAGATCTTCTACCTGTCTGCGCTGCTGGCCCTGCAGGGCGGCCTGGCAGGCTGCCACATCAACCAGATGATAATGCATGGCATGCAGGGTTGCTGCTGTGGGTGAAGGCACCCAGGCACACGTAGCGCCAGCCCTGGGATGCGCATCCTTGGTCTGAAGCATGTCGTTCATTTTGTCTGGCATGGCCCACATGCCCTTGCCAATCTGAGCACGCCCGGCAAAACCACAGGCCAGCCCTGTGTCCACATTCCAATCCTCATAAGCCAGCATCCAGGTGGCCTGCTTCATATCAGCCTTGGGCACCATAGGCCCTGCATCCATACTGGTATGAATTTCATCGCCAGTGCGGTCCAGGAACCCAGTATTGATGAAAATCACCCGCTCCCTGGCTTCGTAAATACAGGCCTTGAGGTTAACTGATGTTCGTCGCTCCTCATCCATAATGCCAATTTTCAAGGTATGCCTGGGCAAACCCAACGCATCTTCCACACGATCAAAAAGCGTGCAGGCAAAGGCTACTTCTGCCGGGCCATGCATTTTAGGCTTGACAATATACACGCTGCCGGTCTGGCTGTTGCGAAACTGCCCCAGGCCGCGCACATCGTGTATGGCCAGCAAGCCAGTGACCAAGGCATCTAAAATGCCTTCAGGTATTTCCTGACCATCCATCAGCACAGCGCTGGTGGTCATTAAGTGACCGACATTGCGCACCAAGAGCAAACTACGCCCAGGCAGTACCAGTGCAGAGCCATCAGGGGCTGTGTACCTGCGATCAGGGTGTAACATGCGCTGTAACTGTCTGCCTTCCTTGGTAAAAGAAGCCTGCAGATCTCCGCGCATCAGGCCCAGCCAGTTGGCATAAACCAGGGCCTTGTCAGGGCCATCCACAGCAGCAATGGAATCTTCAAAATCAACAATAGTCGTGATGGCTGCTTCCACAACCACATCTTTAAGCCCTGCCGGATGTGCAGCTCCAATGGGATCAGCGCGGTCAATGTGCAACTCAATAGCCAGGCCATGATGACGCAACAAAATAACGCCAGGTGCAAAACCTGCAAAAGCGTGCGGGTCGGCCAAGGTGGTTACTGCATCTGCCATTTCAACAGTCAGCTGCCAGGTCTGGCCATGCCGATGTACACGGTAATTTTGCACATCTGCATGACTGCCCTGAACCAAAGGAACAGCCTGATCCAAAAACGCTGCGGCCCGGGCCATGACTTTGGCCCCGCGTAGCGGATTGTACTGGTCGCCGCGTTCTGCCCCATCAGCCTCTGACAGGACATCTGTGCCATAGAGTGCGTCATACAGGCTGCCCCAACGGGCATTGGCTGCATTTAAGGCGTAACGGGCATTGGTGGCAGGAACCACTAATTGCGGCCCGGCCACAGTGGAGATTTCAGGGTCCACACCTGTGGTGCTGATGCTAAACGCAGGGCACTCTGGAGCAAGATAGCCAATTTCGCGCAAAAACCTGGCGTAGTCGTGCAGCTCATAGGTTTTGTGCGCATGGTGCCACGTGGTGATTAAATCTTGCAGGCGCTGGCGTTCACGCAACAGATCAGCATTACGTGGCCCCAAATCCCGCACCAGGGCTTCCAGGGCCTGCCAGAATTGCTCTGGAGACACCCCAGTGCCAGGTATGGCCTGGTTTGTGATAAAATGATGCAGTGCCGGGTCAATGTGCAGAGTGCCGTGCGTACAGTACGTCATAATTCCTCCATGCATACGAGGGAAAGGTAGCAGACAACGAAAAGCTGATGTTTACGTATGCGCCCTGCACTGTGTGGTCAATGCTCCCTGAGAAACAGAGTAAAGCTGAGCTACAAAAACTAGTGTACGCTGCGGGAAGCAGGAAAAGGTCGTCCACGGCGCTGATACTTGATAACCGCGTTATTGTGTTCTGTCAGGGTGCGACTGAACTGATGCGAGCCGTCTGGCCGGGCCACAAAATAAAGGTAGTCATGCTTTTCTGGCCGGGCAGCAGCCACAAGTGCGGCCTTGCCTGGCGAACAAATAGGGCCTGGCGGAAGGCCTGGATGAACATAGGTATTGTAGGGATTACCTGGATCGCGCAAATGGGCGCGGGTCAGGTTGCCGTCAAAGGCCTGGCCCAGGCCATAAATAATGGTTGGGTCACACTGCAAAAGCATTCCGCGTTGCAAACGTGTGGCATACACCCCGGCCACGCGTGGGCGTTCCGCAGCAATAGCTGTTTCTTTTTCCACTAAAGAGGCCAGAATAACGGTTTCATGCACGTTGGTTCCATTCACGGACAGGGAAATATCGCGCAGGGTTGCGTTAAAACGCTCAAACATGGCGTCCAGAATAGGATAGGGATTCTGCCTGGGAATGCGGGGAAAAAAATATGTTTCCGGGAACAGATATCCTTCAGCGCTGGTTGCATTGACCCCGTGGCTACGCAGATATTCCTGATCCTGACACGCGGCTAAAAATTGTTCTGCCGTGGTCAGGCCAGTGGCGTGTACGGCCTGGGCAACTTCGAGCATGGTCAGGCCTTCGGCAAAATGCAGGCGATGTAAAATAGGCTGACCATGATCCAGAACAGCCAGAATCTGCCGGGCAGACATGGCCTGGGCCAACTCAAACTCCCCTGCCTGCACACCCAGCCCCTGCCACCTGGCCAGATAATACGCGCCCTGTGCCCAGCGCACGAGTTTATCGTGCTCCAGACGCTTGGTCACACTGTGCAGGCTTTCGCCTGATTCCACACTAAAGACCAGCGTGGCATTGTCCGTGGCATTGACCGGTGTTTCCAGAGTCCACCAGGCAAAATATCCTGCCCCACCGGCCAGGCCAAACACAAGCAGTAGTGCCGCAAGGCTAACACGCAGAAATGTCGTCACCAGCGCGGTTCTCCAAAAATGTTTCTAAAATAATGACTGCGGCCATCTGATCAAGCATGGCTTCGTGTTTATGCGCAGGGACTCCTGCCGCATGTAAGCGTTCCTGGGCCTCAAAACTGGTTAAGGCCTCATTGACCAGATAAAGAGGCACTGCAGTGCGCCGGGCCAGGCTGTCATGAAAATTGCGTACCTGACGGGTAGTCAGGGTTTCCTGGCCGTGCATATCAACAGGCAGGCCCAGGACAATGCCGCTGATGGCATATTCATCAAGAATTGCCAGAAAATCCGCAAATAAGCGCTCCCTGGTTGATTTGATCAGAGTTCGCAGGGGCATGGCCACTGTGCTGTGTGCAAGGGCCAGCCCAATGCGTTTTTGCCCGTAGTCAATGCCCAGCCAGGTCATGCAGGTATCTGCCGCACGGCATTGCGTACGTTGGATTGCTCTACTGTGCGCACAAACTCCTTGCGCCAGTTGGGGCCATGCCGCAAGGCAGCCAGAAATTCCAGAGTATGCAGCACGCTGCGTTGTTCGTTCATTTCCAGCATGGAGCGCATAATGCCGATCTTGCATGACGGACAGCCCACAATAATGGGTGCATCTGCTGCGTAGCCACGCAGATCAGCTCGTAACTGGTTTTGTTTGCGTATCCGCAACCGGTTGTAAATTTTGGGAGAACTCAGTGCTCCCAGCCCAGATTCACCACAGCAGTGCGGAGAAAT
>JAAYGZ010000162.1 GCA_012727515.1 Desulfovibrionales bacterium | reverse complement strand
CGCGCAGTGTTTTTCACACCATGCGCATGGTTACGGCCTTAAACGCTATTTCTGACCATCGCTATGGAACACTTCTGGATGATGCGGTGGGATATATCAATGCGCGGATTTCTTCCATTTTAGAGAGCAAGCCCCATATAGAGACCCAGGCGCTTACATTTCCCTTATCTGAAGTGACCGGAGATCTGGTTGACGTGGTGGGCGGTAAATGCGCAAATCTTGGTGAATTGCGCAACAATGCACAGGTCCTGACGCCTGAAGGCTTTGCCATCACCACCACGGCCTATGCGCGATTTTTAGATGCAGATGGATTGCGCGAAGAAATTATGAAACTTTTGCGCGATGTCCGGCCCAATGAACCAGATAAAATAGTGGCAGTTTCTGCGGGGATCGCCCGCGCTATCAGTGCCGTGCGTGTTCCAGAAGCCATTACTCAGGCCTTGCTTACTACCTGGGATAGCACTTTTGCAAACCCAGAGACTGTGCGCGTGGCTGTGCGTTCCAGCGCCATCAGTGAAGATGGGGTGTTGTCCTTTTCAGGCCAGTATCGAACTGTACTTGGTGTGCAGCGAAGCAATATAGAAGATGCCTTTCGAGACGTGTTGGCCAGTCTTTTTTCTCCGCGGGCAATCACCTACCGTATTCATCATGGCGTTCCTTTTGAGCAATGCGCAATGGGCATGGCATGTATTGAAATGGTTGATTCTGTTGCCAGCGGGATTATTTTTTCGCGACATCCTGTTGATCCCCTTTCTGATGAAATTGTCTTAAATTCTATCTGGGGCCTTGGAGCGTACGCAGTAGATGGAATCATTGAGCCAGATACATGGCACATCAAGCGCGGGGCGTCACCGCGTATTACTTTTGAGCATGTTGCAGACAAAAAAATTCGTCTTGTTTCCGATATACACGGCAAGCACGAAGAAGCAGTGCCAGAGGCTCAGCGCAGTCAGCCTTCGCTGACTCAGGAACAGGTTCTGACCTTAGCCCATATCGCCATGAAGCTGGACGCGCATTACCATCGCCCGCAGGATATTGAATGGGCCTTGGATCAGCGTGGACAAATTGTTATTTTACAGAGCAGGCCCATGCATCTGGTGAGTTCATATTATGGCAGTCTGGAATATATTGCTGATGAAGGGGCTGATCTGCTTATAGACAAGAGTGATATTGCCTGTACGGGCATCGGCATAGGGCCGGCAGTGCTGGCCTCAGAACTCACTGATCTGGCAGATTTTCCTCAGGATGGCATTTTAGTGGCGCCACATTCCCTGCCAAATTATGTCTTGGTGATGAACAGAGCACAGGCCGTGGTGACTGAGGCCGGAAGTATTACAGGGCATATGGCCTCTCTGGCGCGTGAATTTAATGTGCCAACATTGCTCAATGCCAAAGATGCAACAAGCCTGGTAAAAAATGGAGAAATTTTGACTGTTGATGCAGTACGGGGGCGTATCTACAGGGGTGAAGTTGCAGAATTGCTTGAACTTCGCTCCCAGCACACGACCCAGATTGCAGATACTCCTGTTCATGCTACATTGCGCCAGGTTGCAGATCAGATCATTCCATTACATCTGTTAGATCCGAAATCAGAGCTTTTTCGCCCTGAATCATGCACAACTCTGCATGACGTGATGCGTTTTATCCATGAAAAATGCTATACAGAAATGTTTCGTATCAGTGACCGGGCCTCTGATGCTGGCGCTGTATCTACTCAGCTCAAAGCAGGCCTGCCCATTAACCTGCACATCATTGATCTGGGTGGTGGCCTTAAAGATGTGGATGGACCGTATGTGTACCTGGATCAGATAACTTCTGTGCCTTTAGCTGCTATGCTTGCCGGCATGACCAGACCGGATGTGCATGAACGCGGTCCGCGCCCGGTGCATATGG
>JAAYGZ010000161.1 GCA_012727515.1 Desulfovibrionales bacterium | reverse complement strand
GGTCTATACATGACAGAATTAATCAGCACCTCCCTAAAAACAAAAGCGTATTTTCAGACAGGACACAAAAGATGCAATCATGAATTTTTGTGCAGCCTGTGGAGCAGGGCTTGGCAGTGCTGATTTTTTTACGGTGCGAGCCGGAAAATGGAGAGCACTGGCTGCGTAAAGGGAATTTTCACGTGTACCAATCTTAAAACCATGTCCTCTATTAAGGAGCATGGCAGCTGTTGTACGCAGCGTATCTGTGTGGAGAATAGAACATGCACGAACAAAGTGTGCGCCCCGCGTCTGCCACATCCGGCCTGGGGGCCGCGTTTCAACAGACCCTGCCCATTATTCTGGGTTATGTCCCTGTAGGCTTTGCCTACGGAGTGCTGGCGCAGAAATCTGGGCTGTCAGGCATCAATACTGTACTTATGAGTATTTTGGTTTTTGCTGGCTCTGGCCAGCTCATTGCCGTGGGCTTGTTTGCAGCTCTGGCCAATCCCCTGACCATTATAATGACCACGTTTATCGTCAACCTGCGCCATTTGCTCATGTCCGCAGCCCTGGCTCCGTACTTAAATTCCTGGAGCAAAACCCGCCTGGCCTTATTTGCTGCTCAGATGACAGATGAAACTTTTGCGCTCCATGTCGGGCGCTTTGCCAAAGGCCAACTCGGGCAAAGGCAAACATTTGGCATCAATGTTATTGCGCACAGTGCCTGGGTCGGGGGCACAGTTCTGGGGCTGGCTGCCAGCACCCTGATTACAGATATCAAACCCATTGGACTGGATTACGCCCTGGCAGCCATGTTTATTGCCCTGCTCATTGGACAGAGCAAATCCCGCTTGCATGTGCTGGTAGGTATTGTGGCTGGCGTGCTCTCGACCGTGCTCCTGCAGGCCGGGCTGACCCAGGCTCATGTTCTGACCGCAACCATTATCAGCGCAACCTTTGGCCTTGGAGTGTATGTATGGACCAGCAAACGATCTTCCTGACCATTATAGGCATGATGGTAGTGACATATATTCCCAGGGCCTTGCCTGCGCTGACATTGGCTCGTCGTACTTTGCCTGAAAACATGATTCGCTGGTTGGGCTATATTCCTGTGTCAGTGCTTTCGGCCATGCTGGTGCCTTCTTTGTTCATTACAGAGCGCGGCTTTGATCTCTCGGTCCGGAATGTTTTTTTGTGGGCTGCAGTGCCGACATTTGTCGTGTGCTGGAAAACAGGCAGCTTTGTGGGTGCTGTGGCCACTGGTATGGGCTGCGTGGCCTTGTGGCGCTATTTTCTTTTGTGAGTCAGATCTTGTTTCTATTGGCCTCGCATTCGGCGCAAGGCAAGAATGCCATACAGGATGGCATTAACAAGTAAAATTGCAGCGGCCAGCGTCCATTGCACGGTTCTGGTCAGCCCTTCCGGATAGATACATGCCAGCAGATAATGCTGTATAAAATCATCATGATATCCTTGCTGCCCAGCCAGGCGCAGCAAGGCATCTTCCCACAGAGTCAGGGGACAGGCCAGATTTCCTGCTTCCACCAGACTTGCCCACACAACTGCGGGCACATGCACCCAGGCCAGCCTGGGCCAGCGCAAAGCAAAAAATCCTCCGCAAATAACAAAGATAATAAAACCAAGATGGATGCTCAGGAGGGCTGTGGCTGCATAGTGATACATAACGGCCTTATGCTCATTTCTGGTGTGAGTTATGCGCCAGGGCGCTGTGTGGTCTGTAGCTTTTTTCTCAATAAAGCACAGTGACTGCGTTGACTTCATGAGTCAATAGAATTATATTCCAAAAAAATGAGGTTGTAAGATATGTTAGACAGTGTTGACATTCAAATTTTGAACATACTCCAAGAGAGTGGCAAAATTACCAACGCAGACCTGGCTCGCCAGATTGGCATGGCTCCATCGGGTATTTTAGAGCGCGTGAGAAAGCTGGAACAAAAAGGCGTGATTCAAAACTATGCCGTGCGCCTTAATCCCAAAGCCCTGGGCATAGCTTTGTCCACGTTTATCCAGGTCAAAACAGAAGATCCTGTAGGATGTACAGAAATCGGAACGCGCCTGGCCTGTATTCCAGAAGTGCAGGAAGTACACTGGACTGCCGGAGAGTATAATTATCTGCTCAAAGCAAGGGTCAGCAACACCGAAACCCTGGCTGAACTTATGAAAAAATTTGGTGAAATTCCAGGCGTGCGTGACAGTCGCACCACCCTGGTTTTAGAGACCCTGAAAGAAACTCAGGCCCTGTCTCTGGCCTTTGCTACATGCAAATCTAAAAAAGCATCTCGCTAACCTCTTTTCCTGGTTGCTCAAGGAGTTGTACATGGACAACACAGTATTGGACAAAAAAATCGTGGATCGCGGCAAGGAATTTTTCAAAAGCATTTCTGGCGAAGCTCCGTCTATTTTTAACAAAGGCTGGTGGACGGGCAAGGTCATGGACTGGTCCATGCGTAATGAAAATTTCAAGGTTCAGCTTTTTCGCTTTGTGGATGTCCTGCCGTATTTAAATACCTCTGAATCCCTGTCCCGTCATATTGATGAGTATTTTGCCGGAGATGATCAGGACGTACCTGCTGTGCTCAAATGGGGGGCAGGCGCTTTAGGGTCCGGCTTTGCAGGCAAGCTGGCAGGGGGCCTGGTGGCCAAGACAATCCGCTCCAATATCGAGGGCATGGCCAAGCAGTTTATTATTGGTGAAAATACTGCTGATGCCATTAAAAATCTGAAAAAAATCCGCAAAGACGGGTTTGCGTTTACCATTGATATTTTGGGTGAAGCAGCTGTCAGTGAAATCGAGTCTGAAGCCTATTTGCAGGAATACATGACCCTGCTTGAGGCTCTTGGTCCTGAGTATCCCAAATGGCCTGCCCTGGGTGGCAATGATCTGGACTGGGGCCATGCGCCACGGGTCAATGTTTCGGTCAAACCCACGGCACTTTTTTCTCAGGCCTCGCCCAGAGATTTTGAAGGCTCGGTCCAGGGCATTGTCAAACGCCTTGAGCCTGTTCTGCGCACGGTGCGAACAATGAATGGTTTTTTGCGCATCGACATGGAGCAGTATAAATTCAAGGATATTACCTTGGAAGTGTATCGCCGTTTGCGCGACAGCGATGAGTTTCGCGATTATCCGCACCTGGGCATTGTGCTGCAAGCCTATCTCAAAGACACGGACCAGGATCTGGCTGATCTGCTGGCCTGGGCCAGAGCAAAAAAATTGCCCATTTCCATCCGCCTGGTCAAAGGCGCGTACTGGGATTACGAAACAGTCATTGCCAAGCAAAATGGCTGGGCTATTCCTGTCTGGACCATTAAGGCTGAAAGTGATGCGGCCTATGAACGCCAGGCCAGGGTTATTCTGGAAAATCACGATATCTGCCATTTTGGCTGTGCTTCGCACAACATCCGTAGCATTGCCGCTGTTATGGAAATGGCCCAGGCCTTACAGGTTCCTGAGACGCGCTATGAGTTTCAGGTGCTCTATGGCATGGCCGAACCGGTGCGCAAAGGTTTGCTCAATGTGGCCAAACGAGTTCGCCTGTATGCTCCGTATGGCGACCTGCTGCCCGGCATGGCGTATCTGGTGCGCCGTCTGCTTGAAAACACGGCCAATGAATCCTTTTTGCGTCAGTCCTTTGCTGAAGAAGCAGAAGTTGAGCATTTGCTGGAAAATCCTGTACAAACTGTGGAGCGCGAAAAAGCCTCTCGCCAGCCCAAGGCTGCTCCGGCCCAGTCAGGTCTGGCACGCTTTGAAAACGAACCCTTTGCAGATTTTTCCAAAACCGAAGTGCGTGAGGCCTTTGTCCAGGCTGTGGCTACAGTGCGCGGCCAGTTAGGCAAAGAATATCCGCTGATCATTGGCGGCAAGGAAGTGCGCACTGCGGACACCCTGGCCTCAGTGAACCCTGCTAATCCAAGCGAAGTCATCGGCACTATCTGCCAGGCCTCAACCAAAGAAATTGATCTGGCCATTGAAGCCGCCAAGCTGGCTGCTCCGGCCTGGAAGGCGCTCAGTGCTGAAGATCGGGCCGGGTACCTGCTCAAGGCCGCTGAAATTGCCCGTCAGGACAGCTACAATCTTTCTGCCTGGCAGGTGCTGGAAGTGGGCAAACAGTTTGACCAGGCCCAGGCTGATGTGGCTGAAGCCATTGACTTTCTGGAATACTATGCCCGGGAAATGATTCGTCTGGGCAAGCCTCAGCGCATGGGCCGTGCTCCAGGTGAAATGAGCCTGCTTATGTATCAGCCCAAGGGCATTGCCGCGGTTATTGCGCCGTGGAATTTTCCTCTGGCCATCAGTTGCGGCATGAGCGCTGCGGCCATTGTTACCGGCAATCCGGTGCTGTACAAGCCTGCCGGGCCTTCGTCTGTGGTGGGTTTTACCCTGGCTGAAATTTTCCGCAAAGCTGGCCTGCCTGCTGGGGTGTTCAACTATGTGCCTGGCCGTGGTTCTGTTATGGGTGACTATCTGGTGGAACATCCGGATATTTCACTCATTGCCTTTACCGGGTCCATGGAGGTCGGGCACCGCATTGTGAACAAGGCCTCTGTGATTCAGCCTGGGCAAAAGCAGATCAAGCGGGTTATTGCTGAACTGGGCGGAAAAAATGCCATTATTATTGATGATGACGCTGATCTTGATGAGGCTATTCGTGAAGTGCTGAATTCGGCCTTTGCGTTCCAGGGGCAGAAATGTTCGGCGTGTTCGCGGGTTATTGTGGTAGAACCCATTTATGCCAAATTCATTGAGCGCTTAGTGCAGGGAGCCAGATCGCTGGCCATTGGGCCTTCTGAAGACCCGACCTATTATATGGGACCAGTTGTGGATGATAAGGCTCAGGCCAATGTGAAAAAATACATTGAAATCGCCAAGAGTGAAGGCAAGCTTTTGTACGAGAGTTCTGTGCCTGCCACTGGGTATTATGCGCCCATAACCATTGTGGAAGGCATTACGCCAGAGCATCGCATTGCTCAGGAAGAGGTTTTCGGGCCAGTGCTGGCTGTGATGAAGGTGAAAGATTTTGCCCAGGCCGTGGAATGGGCCAATTCCACACGCTTTGCCCTGACCGGAGCTGTTTTTTCACGCAGCCCACGCCATCTGGACACAGCCAGAGCTGAATTTAATGTGGGCAATCTGTACTTAAACCGTGGCTCTACCGGAGCGCTGGTTGAGCGCCATCCCTTTGGCGGTTTTCATATGTCCGGGGTTGGCTCCAAATCTGGCAGCCCGGACTATCTGCTCCAGTTCCTTGATCCGCGTATGGTTTGTGAAAATACCATGCGCCGGGGCTTTGCGCCTATTGAGGCGGATGACGACTGGATTATTTAATACATCTACGTGGTTGTTTGGATGGAAGAAAAACCGGGGTGCATGTGTGCCCCGGTTTTTGGTTCTTCGTCGTTTGATGTGGAATTGACCGACCTCACCCAGTTTGGGTAGCCTTTCCTTCAGGAGGGCTGCCATGCTTGCTGAACAAATTTTTGCCTTGGGTCTTGGTCTCACGCCACCCTGGAAG
>JAAYGZ010000160.1 GCA_012727515.1 Desulfovibrionales bacterium | reverse complement strand
TATCATCCTTGTTAATAAAACGGATCTGCTCTCCAAAGAAGACGTGCAAGCCGCGAAAAAAGGACTGACCGAGCAGGTTGCTTTTTGCGGCCATGTGCCCGTACTTTTTTCCTCAACCGTGAGCATGGCTGGCCTGGGTGGGTTATTACCCTTAGTGGAAAAGCTCTGGGCACAGTGCGCCCAGCGGGTCAGCACCGGAGAGTTAAACCGCCTGGTCAGGCTGATTACAGAGCGCCATCAGCCCCCGGTTGTTGGTGGGCGGCGCGGCAAAATCTATTACATGACCCAGGCTGATTCCAAACCGCCGACGTTTGTATTTTTTGTCAATGATGACAAACTGTTTCAGGGCAGCTACATTCGTTATCTGGAAAACCAGCTGCGCAAGGTCTTTGGGATGGACAAAACCCCCATCCGCATGGTTTTCCGCTCCAGCCATAAAAATGATGGGTAACACATGACAGAGCAAGCATCTGACGTTTTTTCTGATCTGGCCCAGGCCATGCCTGGCAGCCCAGCCGTGTCCGCGCATCTGGTTATTTTTGGCGCAACCGGAGACCTGGCTGTGCGCAAAATTTACCCGGCCCTGGCATCCTTGTGTCACAATTCTTTACTCAGCCCTGCCATGCGCATTGTGGCCGTGGGTCGTACACCCCTTGCCACCCATGCCTATGTGCAGAATCTGCGCCCCAGGCTGGAACCAACCATACCAGCGCCCTGCCTGGAAAACCTGCTCCCGCGCATCACCTACCTTGGCATGGACCCCACAGAGCCTGGAGCAGCAGCAGAGCTTTCCACCCTGCTTGATACAATGGATGCAGGGCAGACACACACCAGAATTTTTTATTTTGCCGTGCCCCCCACTGCCTATGCCTCCCTGGCCATGCGTTTAGGTGAAGCTGGCCTGGGACGGGAAAAACCAGGCCAGGCCGTGCGTCTTGTTGTGGAAAAGCCTTTTGGACGTGATCTGGCCTCGGCCAAAGAACTGGACTGGGTACTGCACCATTTTTTTTCTGAAGAACAGATTTTTCGCATTGATCATTACATGGCCAAGGAAACCGTGCAGAACGTCCTGTTTCTCCGCTTTGCCAATGTGCTTTTTGAGCCGCTATGGAATCGCCGCTATATTGATCATATCAGTATTACAGCAGCAGAAAGCCTGGGCGTTGGGCGCCGGGCAGAGTTTTATGATCAGGCCGGTGTGCTGCGCGATATGTTTCAGAATCACATGATGATGCTCCTGGCCCTGTGCGCCATGGAACCGCCATCTTCTTTTGAGGCAGAGCTGGTGCGCGATGAGCGTTCCAAAGTCTATCGGGCCTTGCGCAGCCTGGATATCAGCCATCTTCCTGAAAACCTTGTCCTTGGCCAGTACGGACCAGGAACAATACAGGGCCAGCCCGTGCCGGGCTATACCCAGGAACCAGGCATTGCGCCTGATTCCACAACCCCGACCTTTGCCTGGATGCGTGTTTTTTTAGATAACTGGCGCTGGCACGGCGTGCCCTTTTACATGTGCTCTGGCAAACGCCTGGCGGAAAAGCGTACAGAAATCGCCATTCATTTCAAAGATGTACCTATTTCTATGTTTCATCAGAGCAAAGACCCGCATATCCCGGCCAACCGCCTGATCCTGGGCATCTACCCCGATGAGCTGGTACGACTGGAAATTCAGACCAAAGGGCATGGTTCTCACACCATAACACATACCCAGGCCATGGACTTTATGTACGGTGCCTCTTCCACAGACCGCATTGACGACTATGCCAAGGTGCTTCTGGATTGCATTATCGGGGACCAGACCTTGTTCTGGAGACAAGACGCAGTGGAACTATGCTGGAGCTTCCTGACCCCGATCCTGGAACACTGTAATTGCCCGGAACACGCCGTGCCCCTGCACCAATACCCTGCCGGAAGCCTTGGACCAGAGCGCCCCGTCAAGAGCACAGCATTCGCTAACTGCGAAAAAGAATAGGAAAAAAATGCTTGCCTTTTCTTTCCTGCTTCCCTAAGTAGTGCTTCGCTTTCACGGCAACAACATGGCGAGGTAGCTC
>JAAYGZ010000159.1 GCA_012727515.1 Desulfovibrionales bacterium | reverse complement strand
GATTATTGTTGATAACTAGCGCCATGGTACGCCTCCGATCTATTAAATTTTACAATTTCAATTAAATCTACCTCAAAGTAGTTTGTAATATATTTTTTATATCAAAATATATGCCATAAACTATTAAAAATAGATTAAAACAAGCATAGGCTCTGTCAAAAGGACGGATTTCTATGAGTGAACTTGTTGACTTATTTGGGAAAAAAATTCGTGGGCTGAGACGATCCAAGGAACTGACTCAAGAGCGTTTAGCAGAACTGGCAGGTATTTCTTTACAGAACATAGGCGATATCGAACGGGGAAAGGGGAACCCAACTCTTGAAACAGTGGAAAAAATTTCCTTTGCCCTGCAGGAAGATTTTTCCTCCCTGTTTGATTTTGATGGCATAGGACTGAGTAGGGAACAGGCCCTGCTGGAACTGGAAAACTTGCTTTCCAGGGCTACTGAGGCGCAGGTTCAGATGATTTTGACGGTGGTCAGGGTGTTGCTTCAGAGATGACAACTCAGTTTCAAGGACAGGAGGATCAGGAAAGTGTGACCCAAGAGGTGAGCGTCAGAGAAAAGAAGAGTGCCTGATGCGCCAGGGTCGTTTTTTGGACAAAAAAAATGGAACAGAGGTTATTTTCCCTGTTCCATCTTTTTTTGCTGGAGCCCACAAGCAGAATTGAACTGCTGACCTCGTCCTTACCAAGGACGCGCTCTACCTACTGAGCTATGTGGGCTGATTGTGTCGTGGTCGGGATGAGAGGATTTGAACCTCCGGCCCCTTGAACCCCATTCAAGTGCGCTCCCAGGCTGCGCTACATCCCGTCAACGAGAGACACCCTTTAGAGAAGGCTTTCTGGATCGTCAAGCCTTTTTTTAGGGGAAAATTTGCGGGAACCTGCTTCCATCGTTCTGTTTTTTCAGCTGGCTCAGGGCTTAGTGCAGGACAAGCTCACGCAGTATCAGGGAGCCTGTATAGACTTGGGTCAAGGCCAGGAGCACGGCCAGGGCATTAAATACTCCGTGCACAAGAGGCAGGTACTTGCGTTGCTTTTTATCACGATCCATAATCACACCAGTAATATAGCCGCCAGCAATACAGAGCATCATAACCTGGCCAATCCAATAATGGTTGCCCGTTGCCCCGTTATTGCCCCAGGTTGAGCTGACAGCATATTGTCCGAGCACCAGACCTGCCATCCACAGGATGTGGGCGTATTTTCCGTGCTTCACATGCTCGTGCCAGGCAAAATGTGTGGATTTACCTAAATGATTGGCCTGAAAGCGGGGCCAGCCCAGAGACAGTGCATAGATGGCCAGTCCAGTGGCAAGCAGTTCAAGAAGGGGATGAATCCAAAGCATACAGGTTTCTCCTTGTGTGGTGTGCACCTTGGTGCGCATGCAGGCTCATAGATGAGGGGGGCCTGATTGACAAGAAGCCCTCACACAGTCTGTGGTGCGCAGCAGAGTGTTTGCCTGGAGCTATTCTTGACAGGGAGGGGTGCACCTCGTAGAAAGTTTACTGTTTGCATATGCCAGAGGCCATTGTGGTGCTCTGGCCAAATTTTTTTTAGAATCCCGGACAGCCCTGGGTCGAACATGATGAGGTAAATAATGTACGATATCCGTTTGGTAAAATTGGTAAGTGGAGATATGATTCTTGGCAAATGGGATCAAACAGCTGGGGTAATCAAAGATCCTGCTGTGTTGCAGACTATTCCCACGGCTCAGGGAGGGATGCAGATGTTGCTTTTACCGTTTGGATATCCCTTTGATCAGGAATTTGCCGGAGAGATCGAACTTAAGCACGTTCTTTTCCAGTACGCATCAACCCCGGAAGAACTTAAGACCAAATATCTTGAAGCCACAACCAACCTGACCTTGTCCGCTCCTGGCGGCCTGGGCGGATTGGGAGGCAATGTGTCTGATTTCAGCAAATTTCTTAAAAAATAACTGATCCACGTGCAGCGCACAGGGGGTGGTCTGGCCACCCCTTTTTTGTATCATTTTTTATTCACGGTATGCCATGAAGGAACTACTGCCTCTTTTTTCCCGTCCCAGCCATTATCTTGGCACAGAAATTAACAGTATTCATAAAGATCTGAGCACAACAGGTGTGCATGTGGCCCTGGCCTTTCCGGATCTTTATGAAGTGGGCATGTCCTATCTGGGGCAGAAGATTCTTTATGACGTGATCAACCAGCGTCCAGAATACTACGCTGAACGTGTTTTTGCGCCCACCCAGGATGTGTTTGACGTATTGCGTGAGCACCAGACAGCCCTGGCAACCCTGGAAAGCGACACACCGCTGCACAAGCTTGATGCCGTGCTTTTCAGCCTGACCCATGAGTTGTGCTATACCAATGTGTTGTACATGCTTGATGCCGCGCACATTCCTCTGCACGCTGACCAGCGCGGGCCAGAGCATCCGCTGATCATTGCCGGGGGCGGGTGCACCTGTAATGCAGAGCCTGTGGCTCCGTTTTTTGATCTCATGGTCCTGGGTGATGGTGAAGAAATTGTTCTGGAAATTCTTGCGCTGATAGCCACGGGCCATGAACAGGGATGGGAACGTTCTGCACTGATCCAGGCTTTGGCCGTACTGCCTGGGGTTTATGTGCCTTGTGCCGGAACAGAACGCGCTGCTGCACTGGCGCAAGTGGAAAAACGTCTGGTTCGGGACATGAACCAAACAGCATTTCCAACGCGCCAGATTGTGCCTTTTGGCAAGCCCGTGCATGATCGTTTTTCCGTGGAAATTGCCCGTGGCTGTACCAGGGGATGCCGGTTCTGCCAGGCAGGCATGATCTATCGTCCGGTGCGGGAACGCTCGGTGGAAACCTTGGGCGAGTTAATCAGCCAGGGCCTGGCAGCAACCGGAAGCGAGGAATTATCCTTTCTGTCTTTAAGCACCGGAGACTTCAGTTCCTTAGAAGCCTTGTTTCTCTCTTCATACCACAAGTGCCTTCAGGAGCAGGTGTCTATTTCCCTGCCATCCCTGCGTGTTGGTTCCGTGTCCGCTGAGCTTATGGCCCTTATGGGGCGTATCCGGCGTACTGGCCTGACCCTGGCCCCTGAGGCAGGCACGCAGCGCCTGCGTGATGTCATCAACAAGGGCGTGACCGAAGACGAACTGCTGGCCCATACTACCCAGGCTTTTGAGCTGGGCTGGCAGCAGGTCAAACTCTATTTTATGATTGGTCTGCCCACAGAAACCACGGCTGATCTGGACGGAATTCTTGATCTGTGCCTGAAGGTTGCGCAAAGTGCCGGGCCAAAAGCCAGGCGTTTGCAGATAACTGCTGCGGTTTCACCTTTTGTGCCCAAGCCGCACACGCCTTTTCAGTGGGAAGAACAGCTGTCCATGGAAGAAACCGAAGAGCGTATCGCGTATCTGCGCTCTTTGTTCAGGCCCTATAAAAAGCTCAAGCTCAAGTGGCATCACAGTCATATGTCGTTTTTAGAGGGCGTGTTTTCGCGTGGTGACCGGCGCCTGGCCAAGGTTGTGGAAGATGCGTACCAGCGCGGGGCTGTGTTTACCAGCTGGTCAGATCATCTTGATCTTGAACCCTGGCAGGCCGCGTTTGCAGAAGCGGGCATCACGGCCTCTGACTATCTGCTGGCCCGGGATCTGGATCAGCCATTGCCCTGGGATCATTTACAGTGTGGCGTGAGCCGGGAATTTTTATTGACCGAACGAGCCCGCGCCCTGCGTGAGGCCCAGACGCCTGATTGCCGCTATGCGGCCTGTCGGTCCTGCGGGGTATGTACACTGGATGGACGCACCTCGCTTTTAACAGAGCAGGCCAGGGCTGGAGAAATTGTTCCGGTTGTGAACCTTGCCCGGCGCGATCAGGAGCAGAGCAGCGCCCCGGAGCCAGTGCAACGCACCGAGGACGTGCATCACAAGGCCCAGCGTTTTCGGTTATGGTATAGCAAGGTGGGGCCAGCTACATATTTAAGTCAGTTGGAATTGCAACGCATTTTTGAGCGGGCGTTCCGGCGCGTGGGTCTGCCCCTTTCCTTCAGCAGCGGATTTCATCCTGCACCGCTGGTGTCCTTTGCCCGGGCATTGCCGGTGGGCGTGGGCAGCGTATGTGAGTGGATGGATTTTTTTGTTCGCGAGCGCATTGACCCTGATGCGATTCTTGCCCGTTTAAGCGAGGAGTTTCCACATGGTATGCGAGCCGTGGAAGTGCAGGAACTGCCGTGCCAGCGCAAGGCGCCTGTTTCTGTGGGCGAAACCTTTGTGCTGTCCTTTGCCCATGCCCGGCATGAGGAGCGCTTTGCCCATGCTGTGCGGGACTTTATGCGGGCTGAAACCTGGATTGTGCCCAAATTGACTAAAAAAGGGGAGCCAGGCGAGCTGGATATTCGGTCCATGGTGACAGAGGTGCGCTCTGGATCGCAGGGCTTTGAGCTGGAGTTTGACTGGAGAGAGGGCTATGTCAGCCCTGTTTTTCTGCTGCAGGGCATTGATACAGAGTTTTCTCTGGTGCACGCGCGCATAACAAAAATTGGTCAGTATTTTGATAACGGGGCAAAAATGCTGTCCCCTTTGACGTCAACACCAACGTAAACGAGGTCAGGTATGACATTGTCAGCCAGTATGCATACGGAAGTTGCCAAGGTTTTTCATTTTGAATTTTGGCTGCGCTACTATTTTATTGAGGAACGGGACAACGAGCTTTTTATTGCCATCACTGACGAGCAGATGGAGCATATGCGCAAGCAATTCCCTGATTTTGTGGAACTTGCAGAGCGTATGCTGGGTGTTGCCCTTACTCCGGAGCTTTCACAAATGCGCGTGGTGGAGTTTTTACAACTGCACTATGAAGGCAGTCGCTTTCCGCCTAATTCTATTCCAAAAATTCTCGATTCCAAAGACTTTTCCGTTGAAATGTATCTGTTTGATACCTGGCTTAATCTGCATGAAAATCAGCTTATGCAGAAAATTTATGGCTTTGATCAGTGGATGCACTTTCTGGACGAATGGAAACAAAGTGATAAAGCACAACAACTTATGCACTCACTCAAAGTGCAGATACAGGAAGAAACAGGGGCAATAAATTAGGGAGGTACTGATTAGTTCTGTCACTTGCGAGTTTATGTCCTGTGGGTAGAGCATAGCGACGCGGCAACATAACCTACTGATACGTCAAAGATTCTGGATTAGCGCAGCGCTTCTCGTTTCGATTCCTCGTGGTCGCAATGACTTGTTTCGATCTGATCAGCACTTCCTCAGCAATGCACAGCGGACATCCGTGGATTATCTTCACTTTAGCGGACACCCCAACTACCCTGGGGGTAAGAGAGGTGTGTCCATGAGAAGTCATCGCTATCGCGGGCAAGCAAAGCAGGAAGCAATTCAGAAATACGTATGTGTCAACTGGTTCTGAATCAACGAACGGGTCTGGCAGACGACCATTTTGGTAGCGACCCTGGGCCGGGCCTGTGGCAAGACCGAGCTGATGGCGAGTGAAAGAGGTCACATGATCAAAGCTGAACATTTCTGCCCGGTTCTCGCAACCGGATTGACCACCTGTTATGATCTGACTGGCAGACCAATACCGTGCACTGGAACAGGGCAGGATGCTGACAGACCGCAGCCAGCACTGCCAGTGCCCAGGTTTGTTACACTGCCCGGCGGATCAGTGCGTGACCAGCTCACAGGTCTGCTCTGGTATCCACGGGCAAATGCGTTTGATTTTCCCTTAAGCTTTGCAGAATCCATCCAGGCTGTGCAGGAGCTGAACCAGGCCAGAGCCTTGGGCCGCAGTGACTGGCGGTTGCCAACCCGGCCGGAATTGCGCAGCATTGTGTCCCATGGCGCTAAAAATCCATCCCTGCCAGCAGACCATCCATTTACAGATGTATTTCTGGGTCGCTATTGGACCTCCACAGTTTTTGCCGGTCTGCCTGGCCATGCGTGGTATGTGCATCTGGAAGGAGCCAGGGTTTTTTACGAGCGCCAGGATCGGTATTGTCTGGCCTGGCCCGTGGCCGGGACAACATCACTTTTGCCTGTAAAAAATAAGCGCCCTAGTGTGACGCGCCAGGAGCGTCCTGTTTACAGCGACCCAGGGCATGACAGCCAGGCAGAACCGTGCGCCTGCTGGCCTGAGCCGCGTTTTGTTCCTGGCCAGACAGAGGGGAGTGTTTCAGATTTGTTGACTGGCCTGTCCTGGCTGACGCAGCCTCTCTCCGCCAATCCCATGCACTGGGGTCAGGCTCTTGAGGCCGTGGCAGAGTTGGCCAGGCAAAGCAAAAAGCCGTGGCGACTTCCGGACATCAATGAACTTGAATCTCTGACTGACCTGACCCAGGCCTATCCTGCCTTGCCTGCAGGCCATCCCTTTACCAATCTGGGCGATGGATTCTGGTCATCAACCACCAGCTTTTATGATCCGGCCTGGTCCTACGTGTTATATCTGGGCAAAGGCGCAGTGGGTGTCGGGTTTAAGCCCAAACCAGAGTTTTTTGCCTGGCCTGTACTGCGCTGAAGAAACGCTGACTTATTCCGCTCTTTTTTCCCTCAGAACCTGTGTTGTGCGCCATACTCCAGACTGGATGCGCAAGGTCCAGAGAATGGCTGTGGCCAGAATATACAGGGTGGACAAGGTCCATTCCACATAGAGATTGGGCAGAAGCAGATCTGCCAGCCCCAGCAGAACCAGGTACGCGCAGGTAGAGACAAAAAAAGCACGGGCCACCCAGCGCGTGTCCCCGACAGCGGCCAGCACACCGCCAAAAACGATATTCGGAGCATCAAAAAGACAGTACGCAGCGATAAATTTCATAACCACGGCTCCTGTCTGGATAATCTGATCGGTTTCGGGAGTATGGCCGGCAAAAATACCCACCAGGGGCGCTGATGCTGTTGCAAACATAAGGGCCATGACAATGAGCCAGGCCTCGCACACAGCCAGTGATTGCCAGGCAATGGGCAGAATATCTGCATCACGGCCCGCGCCTCTGGCCTGCGCAGCCAGAATTCCAGCGGCCTGAGCCAGGCCCATGGCCGGGAAAAAAGCCAGACCATTGATACGAAAGCCAATGCTTGAGGCAGCCAGTTCCACTGTGCCGATGCGGCCCACGGCCAGCAGAAAAAAAGTCCAGGCCATAAGTTCTATACTGATGCGCAGGCCCATGGGCATGGCCAGTTTCAGAAAATGTCTGAACCGGGACCAGTGAAAGGCCCTGGCCAGACGATTTCCAAGCCCGCCTTCCACGGCAAAAAGAATCAGGTACAATCCAGCGGCCACGGCCTGGGCTCCTACAGTGCCCAGAGCAGCGCCAGCAATGCCCAGACGCGGCAGTCCCCAGGTGCCAAGCACCAACCCCCAATCAAGCACTGCATTGACCACAAAAGAAGTCATGGTCACCCAGGTAACGGTGGATGCCCGGCCCGTACCAGCCAGCCACCCACCCAGTGCGCTGCACAGCACAGGAAAAAGCGAGCCTGCCATGCAGATCCAGAAATAGGTGCGTTCTGCCAGGGCAACATCTGGCTCGTGTCCGACATACAAAAATAAGCTGCCCAGGGGCCAGGCAATAGCCAGACCAATAACCCCGGAGGCCAGAGAGGCCTGAATGCCCAGCCAGGCAGAGGTATGAATGCCGACAACATCGCCCCGGCCATGATTATGCGCCACAAAAGTGCCGGCATATGAGGCAATGCCAAACAAAAAGCCCTGGAACAGCACCACGGCCATGCTTGATGGACCCATGGCCGCCACTGCTTCGCTGGAATGCAGTGACAACACGTAGGCATCCACAACCTGCATCAGGGTGATGGTGGATGTGGACAAAATAAGAGGCAGGGCCAGTCTGAGCAGGCCCGGAATATGCGTAAACATGAAATTCTCCAGGATAGTCTATGGGCGCGCAGCAGGTCCGGGGACGTGCTGGTTTATTTCATTATAACCACATGCATTATCAGGAAGCTACGCATTGTAATTGGCCGTCCTGATTCAGCAGTGCCAGTTGAGCATGTGCGGCACACCGTTGAGAAAAATAACTCGCTTAAGGTGAGCTACAGAATACTCCACAAAACAGAAGG
>JAAYGZ010000158.1 GCA_012727515.1 Desulfovibrionales bacterium | reverse complement strand
TCTCTGGGTATCGTCCGCAGTTTTATTTTCGTACAACCGACATCACCGGTGTGGTGACGTTGAACGAAGGCATTGAGATGATCATGCCTGGTGACAATGCCACATTCCATGTTCACCTGATTGCTCCTATTGCCATGGAAAAGGGACTGCGCTTTGCAATCCGTGAAGGTGGCCGGACAGTTGGGGCTGGCGTTGTCTCGGAAATCGTGGAGTAACTATGCGTATTAATATCGCACTTTCCTGTGTAGAGTGTAAGCGTAAAAACTACGCAAGCCAGAAAAACAAGAAGAACACGACCGCTAAACTTGAGTTGAGCAAGTACTGTCCTTTCTGTGGCAAGCACACCACGCATCGTGAGTCCAAGTAAGTAAGGTTCTTGGAGAGGGTGCTGCGCAAGCGTACCCTCTTTGAAATAATCCACCATGCAGGCCAGTAGCTCTAACGGTAGAGCATCGGACTCCAAATCCGAGGGCTGGGGGTTCGAATCCCTCCTGGCCTGCCATTTCGACTAGTGAAACATCAATGAAAAAACAAACTGAAGCAGAAGCAGCGCCGCAAGGTTTTCTGGGCAAGATGCAGGAGTTGAGCGCTTTTTTTGAGCAGGCCAAGGCTGAGCTGAAGAAGGTAGTCTGGCCGGGCAAAGAAGAGACCATCAGCACGAGTTCAGCTGTATTGTTATTGGTTGTTGTGATGGCTCTTTTTTTGGGCATCGTGGATGTTGTGCTGTCGAAAATAGTAGCGGCTGTGCTTTCTTAGGTGAACAGAATGACAGAAGAAAGTAAGGCACGATGGTACATTATTCACACATACTCAGGCTTTGAGCAGCGAGTTGAGCAAACTATTCGCGAAATGATCCGTACAGGTCAGGCCAAAGAACTTGTCGAGGACGTGGTCGTTCCCACGGAAAAAGTCGTGGAGCTGGTTAAAGGTCAGAAAAGAACCTCCACGCGCAAATTTTATCCCGGTTATGCAATGGTTAAGATGGTATTTACAGACGAGTCATGGCATATGATTCAGTCAATACCCAAAGTCACTGGATTTATCGGGGGAAAAAATCGACCAGTTCCTTTGACTGATCGCGAAGCAGAGCGGATCATTTCCACGATTGAGACACGAAAAGAACAGCCCCGTCCAAAATTTCATTTTGAGCGTGGTGATGACGTACGAGTAATAGACGGTCCCTTTGCAAATTTTAATGCTACTGTTGAAGATGTAAATTACGATAAAGGGAAGTTAAAGGTATCTGTATCTATTTTTGGACGACAAACACCTGTAGAGCTTGATTTCGTTCAAGTGACCAAGGGCTGATAATATTGAGATGACGAGGGAGCGTTATGGCCAAAAAAGTAACTGCAATTATTAAGCTGCAACTTCCTGCGGGGGCAGCAAATCCTTCACCGCCAGTGGGTCCGGCTCTGGGTCAACATGGTGTGAATATTATGGAGTTTTGCAAAGCGTATAACGCAAAAACGCAAAACGAAAAAGGGATGATCATTCCTGTAGAAATTACTGTTTTTCAGGACAGGTCTTTTACCTTTATCACCAAGACCCCACCAGCAGCAGTGCTCCTGGTTAAAGCGGCAAAACTGCAAAAGGGATCTGGTGAGCCAAACAAAAAGAAAGTTGGCAAAATAACTATGGCACAAGTCGAAGAAATTGCCAAAATTAAAACGCCGGATTTGTCGGCATATGATCTTCCTGCTGCGTGCAAGACAATTATTGGAACTGCGCGCAGTATGGGCATTGAAGTGGAATAAGGGAGAGAACAATCTATGCCTAAGCACAGTAAAAAATTTCAGAAAGCATCTGAGGCTATTGAACGTCTCAAAATGTATGATGTGGCTGAAGCGATGGAGTTGGTTCTCAAGAGCTCATATGCCAAGTTTGATGAGACAGTTGATGTGGCTGTTAATCTCGGCGTCAACCCAAAGTATTCTGACCAAATGGTTCGCGGTGCTGTTTCTATGCCACATGGATTAGGTAAAACAGTACGAGTTGTGGCTTTCTGCAAGGGCGAGAATGAAGAAAAAGCTCGTAATGCCGGGGCCATCGAAGCAGGCGGCGATGATTTGGTTGAAAGAATTAAGGGCGGCTGGCTTGAGTTTGACAGCGCTGTGGCAACTCCTGACATGATGGGTCATGTTGGAAAAATTGGAAAAATTCTCGGCCCTCGTGGACTGATGCCCAACGCCAAGACTGGAACCGTTACTCCGTATCTGGAGACAGCGATTAAAGAATTGCTGGCTGGCAAGGTGGAGTTTCGTGTGGACAAAGCCGGAATTATTCATGCGCCCTTGGGTAAAATTTCCTTTGGGAGTGAAAAGTTACTTGGTAACTTGCGTGCAGTGATGGATGCGCTGATTAAGCTCAAGCCATCTACTGCCAAAGGAACCTATGTAAAGGCTATCTCTCTGTCCTCGACTATGGGCCCTGGCATTAAAGTGGATGCCACAAGTTTGCGCAAGGCGGGCGACTAAGTTTTTTGACAACGTAGATGAGTCAGAGAAGGCAGGTGGAGTATATCCTTAATCTCCTGCAGAGACGGCTTTGGCTCATTCTGCCTAGCTATGAGAGGTAAGTGTGAATAAGGCAGAAAAAGCAAAAATCATCGAAAGCTTGAAAGAGAAAGCGGACAAGGCAAGTATTGCCATTGTCACTGACTTCCAAGGGTTGAAAGTGTCTGACCTCACCCCGTTGCGTTCTAAGCTTCATGCTTCTGGATGTGACTATCAGGTTGTGAAGAACACCTTGGCCCGCAAAGCTTTTGAAGAAGGACCACATGAGGTACTTGGTAGTCATCTTAAGTACAATTGTGCTGTGGCGTTTGGCTACGATGACCCTGTGGTTGCCGCAAAGGTATTGGTTGAATTTGCAAAAAAGACAGACAAGTTTTCTGTTCGGTATGCAAGTCTGGATGGTACGTTTTTAGAGGAAGCCTCTATTAAGGCCCTTTCTGAACTGCCTGGTCGCGAGCAGCTCTTGGGCAGCTTGCTGGGTACCATGAATGCTGTACCGCAGAATTTTGTATCGCTTTTTGCAAATGTAATTCGGGGCCTGGTCAATGTACTGACTGCCCTGAAAGACAAACAAGAAGAATGAGCCCAAAGTTTACTATTTTAGGAGGATCAAATGGCTGATATTACTAAAGAACAAGTTGTCGAATTTATTGCCAACATGACAGTGTTGGAGTTGTCCACTCTTATTAAAGAACTGGAAGAGAAGTTTGGTGTTTCTGCTGCAGCTCCTGTGGCTGCTTTTGCTGCTGCCGCTCCTGCTGCCGCTGCTGAATCTGCTGAAGAGGAAAAGACTGAATTTGATGTTGTGCTGAAAGAAGCAGGCGCAAATAAGATTGGTGTCATCAAAGTCGTGCGTGCGCTGACCAGTCTTGGACTGAAGGAAGCAAAAGCCAAGGTAGATGAGACTCCTTCTGTGATTCAGGAGGCTGTTTCCAAGGATGCCGCTAACGATGCCAAGAAGCAGCTTGAAGAGGCTGGTGCCAAGGTTGAAATTAAGTAACTCCATACATTTTTGTCTTTAATCTAAAGAGTGTAAGGGATAATTATCTCTTACACTCTTTATGAATTTTAACGTCTTTTATACGAGTTTTGCGCTTATCCTTCTAAAACGCTATAAGATTTTGATTTTATAGCTTACACCTTGCCCGCCCAGCAACCGCCCATTTCCTGAGGGGAAACGATGAACAAACTGATCAAGACTTTTGGACGATTCAAAGAATCCATTGATATCCCTCATCTTTTACGTTTACAGCTCGATTCATACGACAAATTTCTCCAAACAGATGTGTCTCCAAGTATGCGCACAGACGTTGGACTTGAAGGTGTGTTTCGTTCTGTGTTTCCGATTCATGACTTCAACAAAACTGCTACATTAGAGTATGTCAGTTATGACATCGGCCAGCCCAAATATGATGTCGATGAGTGCATTGCCAAAGGTTTAACCTTTGAAGCACCGCTGCGCATTAAAGTGCGCCTGGCAGTCTATGATGTGGATGAAGTTTCTGGCAGTCGGACCATTCATGATATTAAAGAACAGGATATTTACTTTGGAACTATTCCGCTGATTACTTCCAAGGGAACCTTTTTAATAAATGGAACCGAGCGAGTTATTGTTAACCAGCTCCAGCGTTCTCCTGGAATCATTTTTGAGCATGATTCCGGTAAGACCCACTCCAGTCACAAAATTTTATATAGCAGCCGTATTATTCCTATGCGCGGCTCGTGGCTTGATTTTGATTTTGACCATAAAGATATACTCTATGTGCGTATAGACCGTCGTCGAAAAATGCCGGCAACAATTTTGTTAAAGGCAATGGGCATGAGCACTGATGATATTCTGAGCTATTATTACCGCCCCGAGACATTTCATCTTGAGGACGGCAAGGTGTTGCGCAAAGTAGAAGAATATAACTTTCGCAAGGAAACAGCCTATGCGGATATTGTTGCTCCTGATGGAGCAATTGTTGTTGCAGCTGGTAAGCCACTGACCAAGGGCATGTGGAAGCGAATGCTCAAAGCTGGCGTCAGCTTTTACGAAGTGCGTCCCGAAAGTCTGGAAACAGAATTTGCAGCTCAGGATGTGGTTGACGGGACTACGGGCGAGGTTATTGCCCGGGCTGGAGATCCTTTTGCTGCTGCTGTTGTTGAAAAATGTATTGCAGCAGGCATCACTGCTTTGCAGGCTATTTTTACCTCTGGAGCAGAAGTTTCTTCCTCCATGCGCGATACACTGGCTTTGGATAAATCAGAGGATATGGAAAGTGCGCAAATTGATATTTATAAGCGTTTGCGTCCAAGCTCTCCTCCTACTCCTGAAATTTCTGCTACTTTTTTTGATAATTTATTTCGCAACCCTGATTACTATGACTTATCTCCGGTGGGACGCTACAAGCTCAATGCCCGCTTGGGCTTAGAGCTGCCCATAGACCATCGTACGCTTTCCAATGAAGATATTTTTCGATCCATAAAAAAATTGATGCATTTGAAGGATACGCATGGCCCGGCAGATGATATAGATCATCTGGGCAACCGGCGTGTGCGTCCAGTGGGTGAGCTGGTTGAAAATCAGTATCGCATTGGCCTGGTGCGCATGGAACGGGCCATTAAAGAACGCATGAGCTTGCAGGAAGTGGCAACACTTATGCCGCATGACCTGGTTAATCCCAAGCCAGTTACAGCGGTCCTTAAAGAGTTTTTTGGTACATCGCAGTTATCGCAGTTTATGGATCAGACAAATCCATTATCTGAAGTCACGCATAAGCGCCGTTTGTCAGCCCTGGGGCCCTGCGGTTTAACCCGTGAACGAGCAGGCTTTGAAGTCCGTGACGTGCATTTAAGCCACTATGGACGTATCTGTCCCATTGAAACTCCAGAAGGACCTAATATCGGTCTTATTGTTTCTCTGACCACGCATAGTGTGGTGAATGATTATGGATTTATTGAAACTCCATATCGGGTTGTTCGCGATGGATATGTGACTGATGAAATCCAATATATGGAGGCTTCAACAGAAACAGGACATATTATTGCTCAGGCCAATGCATTGATCGGAGAAGATCGGCGCTTTGCCAGCACCCATGTTGAAGCGCGGGAAGAAGGTGAATTTGCTATTATTCCACGCGAAGAAGTAACCTTGATGGATATTTCTCCAGGACAAATCGTATCGATTTCCTCTGCGCTTATTCCATTTTTAGAGCATGATGACGCCAACCGCGCACTCATGGGTTCAAATATGCAACGCCAGTCCGTGCCTTTGTTGGCTGCGGAGAAGCCTTTGATTGGAACTGGAATTGAAGGCATTGTGGCGCGGGATTCAGGGAGCTGTTTGCTGGCTGAAGGCGATGGCGAAATTATGTACGTGGACGCTGATCGGGTCATAATTTCGTATGGGGAAGGCCTGTATCCGGAATCTGGCGGAGTGAAGTTTTATGATTTGCAGAAATTTCATAAATCCAATCAAAACAGCTGCTTCGGACAAAAACCTCGCGTACAGATCGGTGATCTAGTCAAGAAGGGAGCTGTGCTTGCAGATGGACCGGCCATTCGGGACGGTGAGCTTGCGCTGGGTAAAAACCTCCTGGTCGCTTTTATGCCCTGGTGTGGGTATAACTACGAGGACTCTATCCTTATTTCTGAGCGTATGGTAAAGGAAGATGTCTATACCTCTATTCATATTGAGGAATTTGACGTTTTTGCCCGCGATACCAAATTAGGCCCTGAAGAGGTGACACGAGATATTCCCAATGTTGGCGAAGAGTTGCTGCGTAATCTGGACGAAAGTGGCATTATCCGTATTGGCGCGCATGTGAAGCCGGATGATATTCTGGTGGGCAAGATTACACCCAAGGGCGAAACCCAGCTTACGCCTGAAGAGCGCTTGTTGCGGGCTATTTTTGGCGACAAGGCACGCGACGTAAAGAATTCATCCCTGAAAGTTCCACCAGGAATTGAAGGGACTGTCATTGACGTAAAGGTCTTTAATCGCCGTTCCGGAGAAAAAGATGAGCGCACGCTGGCCATTGAAAATGCTGAACTGGAACGCATTGATCAACGTGAAGGTCAACATATTACAGCCCTGACAGAGGCAACTCGCCGAAAGATATGGGCAGAGTGCAAAGGTAAAAGCATAGCCAAATCTTTGATGGGTAAGCGCAAGGGCGAGGTGTTGCTGGAAGCTAACCAGCCTATGCGCGAAGATGTGCTGGCTGAATTGCCGATCAAGAAGCTGGCTGGAGTTTTTGCGGCTAAAGAGGTCAATGAAGCGGTAAAACAGTGTATTGACCTCTATGACCTGCAAGTTAAATTTATTAAAGATGTATATGAGTCTAAGCGCGGCAAGGTTACAGAGGGTGATGATTTGCCTCCGGGCGTGATCAAGATGGCCAAGGTTTATGTGGCGGTTAAGCGCAAGCTCAATGTCGGTGACAAGATGGCAGGGCGTCATGGTAATAAG
>JAAYGZ010000157.1 GCA_012727515.1 Desulfovibrionales bacterium | reverse complement strand
GTACACTACCATGCGAGTGTTTTTTTCTGAGTGCAGTCAAATACGTACTCTATCCTGGGCCGGGATTTGCTCTTGCACTGGGTGCGCATGATGTGAAACAAGCATGTATTCCTGTTGCATTATATCCAAACATAGGCGCGTATGTCTTTTTTTCATCTCTACACATCCAATCGTCTGGAGCATCTGGCCCTTATCCTGGCCACTGTACTCAAAACACCCCTGGACCCCATGCGGGGCCAGACCATTGTTGTTCAATCCAGAGGCATGGAGCGCTGGATTTCCATGCAACTGGCCAGGGAATACGGCGTTGTGGCCAATGTGCGTTTTCCTTTTCCCGTGCATTTTGCTCACCATCTTTCCGCTCGCCTGTTGCAGGACTTACCTGCTGAGCAGGCCTTGTCCCAGCAGCGTTTGGTCTGGCGCATTGTCCGTGCCGTGCCAGAGTTGCTGCACCTGCCAGAATTTGCGCCTGTGGCCGCGTATTTGCGGGGAAGTTCTGATCTCAGACTCGTGCAATTTGCCCAGCGCATGGCGTATCTGTTTGATCTTTATATTCAGTTTCGCCCAAACTGGCCAAGCTGTTGGGAACACAACACGCCCTGTCCAGACCTGCGCCGGCCAGAGCACCGCGCCATGGAAGCCTGGCAGGCCAGGCTGTGGCAGCACTGTGTTGCCGGCCATGAACACGAACACAGGGCCGCTTTGTTGCAGCGCACCATGAGCGCCCTGGATCAGCATGTGCCTGCTGGTGTGCTCCCGGAGCAGGTGGCGGTTTTTGGTATTTCCACCCTGCCCCCGGCGTATCTGGATCTTTTGCTGGCCGTGGCCCGGCATGTGCCTGTGTCCTTTTTTTTGCTCAGCCCGTGTCACCAGTATTGGGGCGATATAAGAGCGCAGTACCAGCGGCGTCAGGGCCACGACCAGTATGTGCACCCGGATCTTTCCTCCACAGGCCTTGCAGATTATCTGCCCCTGGCCAGCCTTGGCGCTCTGGGCCGGGATTTTCACGAAGCTCTGGTGGAACGCGGTGTGGAAGAACTGCCAGCCTATCAGCCCCTTTCTTCGCCTGTTTCTCTGGTGCAGTGGATACAAAAAGACATTCTGGAAGCCGGGCAGCTTGAGCCTGATGCCCTGGCCTTGTCCCAGACAATTGCGCTGAGCACTGATCAGTCCGTGCAGGTCCATTGTTGCCATAGTCCGCTGCGGGAAATGGAAGTACTGCGCGATCTGATTCTTGATCTTCTGGAGCATGACCCAAGCCTGGAGCCAGGGGATATTCTGGTGATGACCCCGGATATTGATACATACGCGCCCTTTATTCATGCGGTTTTCGGGTCATCAGAAAATGTGCGCCAGGCTCTGCCCTATGCTCTTGCTGACCGCAGACCTTCTTCCACTGGCGTGGCGACCCGTTTTTTTCTGGAACTGCTGACAATAGAGCAGCACCGCTTTGAAGCATCCTGGGTGTGTGCTGTTTTGGAAAGCCAGCCTGTGCGGGAGGTGTTGGATCTTCAGGATCACGACTGTGCGCAGATTGCTCAATGGGTACGGGAAGCCCGCATTGCCTGGGGAACTGACGGGGCTTTTCGGGCAGCTCACGGAGTGCCGGAAAATGACAACAATACCTGGCAGAGCGGGCTGAAGCGGCTGTTTCTGGGCTATATGACCGGGCCAGGCCCAGAGCCTGTGCATGGCATTGCTCCGCTTGGGCCGCTGACAAGCGCAGATCAGGACCTGCTGGGCCGGGTCATGGCCTG
>JAAYGZ010000156.1 GCA_012727515.1 Desulfovibrionales bacterium | reverse complement strand
GTGTGCACACCGTCAGAAAGGACTGCGCGGATATACAGGCCCCGGTGATCCTGAAGCAGATGTACCTGCACACGGTTGTCCTGCACAAAGGTCTTGGCCTCTGTGACCGCAATATCGTCAAGAGGCGCTAAAACTTCCAGCCCCAACGAGGGCTTGCCGCCAAATGCGCCAAGAGCGGCGGCCAGTTCCAGGCCACTGAGGCCACCTGTGCCGGGAATGATAACGGCCAGGCCGTTTTTGTAGATATTCGGGTCAACCCAGACGTCAATGCGCTGGGGCAGGCCGGGCAGTTGGGATGCAGCAGCGGCAGCAGCCAGGGCCACGGCCACAGGCTCAGTGCAGCCCAGGGCTGGCGCAACCTGCATGCGCAGAATGTCTTTGACGTGAAAACTCATATGGGCCTCATATAATGTTATGAACAGAATATGCCGTGTACGGTGCCGGAGTCCCGCTGGGCGGGCCATGTCCCTGTCAGGGGAGTGATAAAAAGGGTTTGTCCTGTGCGTTGCTGAGACAAAGGCCATACATGGCAGGATTTGCTTCTATTTGCATATCCTTTGAATAACCATGACGAAGATAGGAGGAGCTGTCAATTACAGCTCCTGCTTGACCAAGACCAAGATATGCTGATATTCATACCAACGTTTTTGATTGGATGTTCTATATACATTTATCAGTCTGAATTTGCAGTAGTACCTGCTTAGTATATAAAGTATATTTGTTCTGGATATTCTCTGTGTTTTATTGCTGCATATACAGTTTATAGCAATTTTTACTATAGGAGTGTTCTGTTTTTATGCGTCAGATACTATGGATTATCTTAAGTCTGGTGATGGTTATTTTAGTTGCCATTATTATGTTGCATACTGGCGATATGCTCACACAGATTCTTGGCGTTGCAGGAATAGCTGTCATTGTGGGAGTGGGGCTATTGCTGGAACGAAATTTTTTCAGGCCTCTGTGCTCTGCAACACGTTTGGCTCACGAATTTGTAACCCCGCATGAGACAGCAGCTGACACTTTACCTGCTTCAGATGTGGGTACTCTCACGCAGGCAGTGCGCACACTCGGTGCTGCGTATCAGGAGAAAGCGACTCTGGCAGATACAGTGCTGCGCAGTATCATTACTCCGATGGTTATTGTGGATGTGCATGGCTGTATTGAATGGATTAACGAGTCCATGATCCGGCTTACAGAACAAAACGGCACGCCTGAAAATTTTCTTGGTCAGCCATTTGGTGAGTTTTTATATGGTGAACGTACAACAACAGCTTCTGAAATGGCTATGCAGACAAAAGAAAAACAGTTTGTCAAAACACAGATTCAATCCCGCAAAGACAATACAAAGTATATTTCTATTGCTGCAAATCCAATTTTTGACATGCATGGACATATACGCGGGGCATTTACCACGATTATGGATTTTACAAATATCAAAGTAAAAGAAGACCATATTATGGCTCAGAATGAACGTATTGCCACAGGAGCACAGCAGGCAATACAAATTGCGCATTCTGTGGCAGATTTGGCGCAGGAACTGATGGTAAAGATGGCCCAATCCGGAGAACAGGCCGAAGTGCAGAAAGTACGGGCCACAGAGGTGGCCGTGGCTATTGATGAAATGAATGCCACTATTTTTGAAGTGGCCCGTAATGCCGGTTCTGCTTCTCAGGAGGCTGCACGCGCTGAAGATACTGTGCATACTGGAGTACAGGCTGTAGAAAATGTTATTGGTGTTGTAGAACAAGTTCGCAAGCAAGCCAGTAACCTGACTGCGGAGATGAATGTTCTGGGTACCCAGGCTGATGGCATTGGCAGGATTATGGCTGTTATTAACGACATTGCTGATCAGACCAATTTACTGGCACTTAATGCTGCTATTGAAGCAGCGCGCGCTGGTTCTGCCGGAAGAGGCTTTGCTGTTGTTGCGGATGAAGTACGCAAATTGGCTGAAAAAACCATGCAAGCAACCAGCGAGGTCGGTGAATATATCCGCACTATTCAAAATAGTGCCAAGTCCAGTATCCAGGCTACAGAATCCACAGCCACGATTATTGAGCAGGCTGCGGTGTTAAGTACGGAAGCCAATACATCTTTGAGCAGTATTCTGCATTCAGTGGGTACAACCAATGATCAGGTACGCTCTATTGCAACAGCCACAGAAGAACAGTCTGCGGCAAGTGAAGAGATTGGCAAGGCAACGTCTGAGGTCAGCTCCATTGCTCAGCACACTGTTGAGGCAATGGCCACTATTATGGCCACAGTAGAAGGGTTGGCGCGTATGGCCGGAGAGCTGGACCTGGCCATGGAAACCATGCTGGCAGAAGAATAATTCCGGTTTGTCAACAAGATGGATGAATGCTCAGGGGCGTGAGATGTCACGCCCCTGTTTTTTTGGTGCGCCCGACAGGCGGAAATTACAGTGAGGATCTGGCAGGCAGGTTGTGGTAGCGGTTCTCTGCGATGAAAAGCAGGCTTTCAGGCGTTATTCTGTCTGGTTGCCTGGTTCCTGGCTGTTTGTCTCCTGATCCGGGTCTGCTGTCTGGGTTGCATTTTGGGCTGCTCGTTCTTCCAGGGCAGAGGCAGTTTTTATGAGCAGCATGGCCGCTGTATTGACCTGTTCCAGGCGAGCCGGATTTTCATTGCCACGCCGATAAATCCACTGGGCCAGGTAGAGGAGTTCAGAAGCATCCATGCCCTGGGGATTGGCGGTGGTCATAATGGCCTGGAGCACACGCTGGCGAGAAAGCTCCCGGCCCTGAATGGACGCCTTGATTCTGGCGCTGGCCTGGTTGGCGGCTGCGGGGCTGCCACCTTCTTCCTGGATACTCCAGAAGTCGAGATGGGCCTGATTCACTTTTTCTATGTCTTCAATATAGGTTGTGACCAGTTCCCGGACAGATTGAGAAGAGGCCAGGGCTGAGGCTGCGTGCCCCACTGTGCGCAGTTTTGCTGCCAGCAAGCGCATCATTTCCTGATGTTGTTCTGTGGTCAGGCTGGTTTGCTGGCCAGAAGCCAGGCGCACTGTCTGTTCACTGAGGGCGTTTTCCAGATTATCCACAAAAAAAGGCAGATAGGCTGTGTGTAAAAATTCCAGCACAGGCGGAGTAAGGACATGCTCAAAAATAATTTTTCTGGCCCCCAGGGTATCTGCCGGGTCAACATTAAGGCCTGGAAAATCCACACCATAGCGGATATTAAGGCTCTTGAGATGGAGGTCTAAACGGCCTGCAGGAGCTGGATTCCGCTCTGTCTGACCAGGAATATAGCGTGAGGCAACAACCTGGGCAATATCGCGGACAAAATCGTGACCAATAATTGAATCAGACGGAGGAAGCGTGGCGTTGGTGGCGTTGCTATCCTCCAGGCTGGCATTGGCCGCATTGTCCTCAACAAACACAGGCTCAGATGTATTTTCAGCGCCAGCAACCTGCCAGCGCTGCGGGGCTACCTGTTTGGCTTCTTCCGGCTCAGGGGGTGTTTGGAAGTGAGTCCACAACCAATATCCACCAACAGCAGCAAGAAGCAGAAGCGGAAGAGCAAAGCGTTTTATGTTGGTCATTGATTATACATCCTGACTGCATTGCAGCATATTTTGAGGTTGGCCCGTGGATTCCAGCACAGAACGCCAATAGTTGGAACGGATATTTAATTTGCGACGCTTGTTTGTGACCAGGTGCAGAGGCAGATACAGATAGCGGTCCTGCAGTTTGGAAACAACCATGCCTGTTTTGCCGGACATGGCTGCATGAACAGCATGCTGGCCTAAAAAACCACAGTAAATACGGTCATTGGCATTGGCCGGTACAGAGCGGATAATATAGCTGGGATCAATATATTTGAGCGTGTACGGGAAATCCAGCGCTTCAAAATGAGCTTTGATTTCTTTGCGCAGCACATCACAGATATCGCCTAAAATAGGATTGCCCGAAGGGTCGTGCTGATTTTCCACATGGCAGAGATTTTGTCCTGCGCCTTCTGCCACAACAATAACTGCGTGCTGGCGTTCGTGCAGCCGAGTTCGCAGGCGCTCCAGCAATCCATTGGGACCATGCAGTTCAAATGATGCTTCAGGCACAAGCACAAAATTAACTTCTTTTAAGGCCAGACTGGCCTGGGCCGCAATAAAGCCGGACTCACGGCCCATAAGTTTGACCATGCCAATGCCATTGGGCGCGCCCAGGGCTTCCACATGGGCGCAGCGAATGGCTTCGGTGGCTTTTTCCACCGCAGTATCAAAGCCAAAAGAACGGGTTACAAAATTGATGTCATTATCAATGGTTTTCGGAACCCCGATCACTGCAATTTTCAGCCGCCTGGCCATGACTTCCTGGGTCACTCCCTGAGCCGCCTTCATGGTGCCATCTCCCCCGATCATAAAGAGGACAGAGATATTCATTCGCTCCAGGGCATCCACAATTTCTTCCGGAGACTGGGGGCCGCGTGATGATGACAAAATAGTGCCGCCAAATTCATGGATATTGGCCACTGTATGGGGGTTTAATTCAATCACGTCATGTTTGAAGCTGGGAATAAATCCTTGCAAGCCATAGCGGATGCCAATGACGCCCGAAACACGGTAG
>JAAYGZ010000015.1 GCA_012727515.1 Desulfovibrionales bacterium | reverse complement strand
GCCCAGCACCGGGGCCAGCATGGGGGCAAGTGAAATAATAATAGCCATTTTGGTCATGGCCTGTACGCGCTCTGCTCCATCAAAATAATCTTTGGTCATGGCCAGCGACAGGGTGGCAGCAGATGCCGCGCCCAGGCCTTGAGCCACACGGCCAATAATCAGTGCCGTAGCGCTGTTGGCCCAGGCACATCCCAGGCAGGCCAGAATATAGAGCGAGATCCCGGCCAAAAGCACGGGTTTACGGCCATAACGGTCTGAGAGTGGTCCATAAACCAGCAGAGCCACACTGAAGCTGATAAAAAAACCAACCAGGGTCAGGTTAATGGTTGCTGGCGTGCTATCCCACGACGCAACCAATAAGGGTAAGGCTGGCAGGTACATATCTGTGGATAGAGGTGGAAAGGCAGCCAAAAGACATAAGATCAAAAGTGCACGGATTTTCAAAGTATTTTTTTGCATGAGCGTCCAGGTGATACTATACAGAAGGAGCGACACCTAAGGCGGTGTGTGGTTCTTGGCAAGTATGAGTTTGGCTGCTGGCAGCTGAATTTTTGTTTCAGGGCCTTATGAAGTGCGGGTATTGTGGCCAATAAACCAGTTGCCCGGCGCAAGGCTTGATGATAGCCAGTTCAGCTTATGTTCGACATCAGCCAGACTCTCCATCATTTTTCCATCATTGCTCTGCCTTTTTTTCTGGGCATTACCTGCCACGAGGTTGCGCACGGCTATGTTTCCTATCTTCTTGGCGATCCCACGGCCAAGCAGGCAGGACGCCTGACCTTAAATCCCCTCAAGCACCTGGACCCTGTGGGTACGCTCACACTGCTTCTGACTCAGCTTATTGGCTGGGCCAAGCCAGTGCCGATTCATCCCGGCTATTACAAGGATTACCGTCGTGGTATTTTACTTGTGTCTCTGGCCGGACCATTGGCAAATTTCGGGGTTATGCTTTTTTTTGCTCTGGTACTGAAGCTGATCCTCGTGTTTGGAGCTGTACCCGGCTCAACAAGCAGCGAATATATTATGCCGGCTCTGGCCAATATCGCGGTGGCAGGTATTTTTATTAATGCCATATTGGGAACATTTAATCTTCTGCCCATTCCGCCGTTGGATGGGAGTAAAATCCTGGCATGCCTGCTTCCTGCATTGTGGGCCAAGCGCTTTATGGAGCTTGAGCGCTATGGTTTTTTTATTTTGCTGATCCTGGCATTTACCGGAGGACTGCGTCTTATCCTTTCCCCGGTGTCTCTTTTTGTGCAAAATTCAATTATTAAACCGCTGCTATAGGTTGTTTATGCATAAACAGACTGTATTGACCGGTATCACAACCACCGGAACTCCGCATTTGGGCAATTATGTTGGTGCAATCCGTCCTGCTATTGAGGCCAGCCGCGATGCTCACGTCAATTCCTATTATTTTCTGGCTGATTTTCATGCCCTGATCAAATGCCATGACCCGGCCAAGGTGCATCAATCTGCCCTGGAAGTGGCTGCCACATGGCTGGCTCTTGGGCTGGATGTAGAAAAAAGCGTATTTTATCGGCAATCTGATATTCCTGAAATCACAGAACTGACCTGGATTCTGACCTGTGTGACAGCCAAGGGCCTGATGAACCGCGCTCATGCCTACAAGGCTGCGGTGCAGCTCAATGAAGAAGAAAAAAGCACTGACCCGGACAAGGGCATCAGCATGGGCCTGTATTCCTATCCTGTACTTATGGCCGCAGATATCCTGATGTTTAACGCGAACACAGTTCCTGTTGGTCGGGATCAGGTCCAGCATCTGGAAATGACCAGGGATATTGCCCAACGATTTAATCATCATTTTGGCGAGCATTTTGTTCTGCCTGAAGCCAGAGTTGATGAATCCACCGCAGTGCTGACAGGTCTGGATGGGCGCAAGATGAGCAAAAGTTATAATAATTATATACCTCTTTTTGTGCCGGAAAAAAATCTGCGCAAACTGATCATGAAAATTGTGACCAATTCCCAGGCTCCTGAAGAACCCAAAGCAACCACGAATTGCGCACTTTTTGATATGTATAAGGCTTTTGCCACTTCAGAACAAGTGGCGGATATGGCTGCCAAATTTGCGACAGGCATTGGCTGGGGCCAGGTTAAGCAGGAATTGTTTGAACTTGTGAATGGGCAATTGCATGATGCACGGGAACAGTACGCAGAACTTGTGAAACACCCCGCACATATTGAAAGCATCCTGCGTCAGGGCGCGGTCAAGGCTCGTGAATACAGTGTTCCGTTTATGCATAAAATCCGTCGGGCCGTGGGTATTGCGCCCCTTGGCGCATAGGTTTATGGCTGATCAGAGCCGATAACGGCATGGTTCGTACACCAGAGTAGTGGAGGACAAGGATGGGAGCTGCAAAAAAAATAGTCCGCCTGAATCCGCAGGCCAACAAAGTGGAACTACGTGCTGTCTCTAAAGACACGATGTCAGGCCAGGACAATGTGATTGATCTTGTTGCTGTGGCCCAGAGCCTGACCAGGGAGCGCTCGCTGAGCCATGAGGAAGTAGAAGCTGTGCTGTATGCGGATACTCCGGAGCATCCAGAACCAGAGACAGGCCAGGCATCAGAAACACTATCAGAAAATATTCCGGCTGCGTCTGGAACTGCCCGGCGGGACATGAGCAAAATGGCCTTGTTTGCCTCGCTGGTGGCTGTTATTCTTTTGCTGGGCTTTTATCTGCATTTAAACCAGAATATAAAAAATCTGACCCAGCAGGTGCAGGATCTGGCGGTTATTAAAACCGCAGTAAGCAGCCTGGATCTGAAAATGAACACCATGGAATCCAAGGTTGCTGACCTGGAAACACTGCCTGCCAAAACACGGGCTGCCTTGCTTGGTTCTCTTTTGGATGAGATGAGCCAAAAGACATCATATATGTCCCAGCAGCTCGACTCTGATGAACAGCGTGACAAGCTCATGAAAGCCAAAGAGCTTATGCAGCAGGTGCAAACAGAATTACAGACCAGGCAGTAGCCAGGAGCGCCTCCAAAAGGCACAGCACCTGGTTGATACATATCGCAAGCAGAACAGCCCGGAATACCGGGCTTTTTTGTGGACACCAAAAGAACACACAAGGAGTGGCTGATGACGTCAGGGCCTGAAAATCCGCTGCTGGCATGGGAAGAATACCCAGACTTTGGCCGTATTGAACCGCACCATGTAGAGCCAGCCCTGCGCGCTGTCTTAAAGCAAAGCCAGGCAGAGCTGGAGCGGCTTGAACAGACCCAAGCGCGCACCTGGCATGGGCTGCTTGTTCCTTTGGAGCGCTTGCAGGACAGGGTGAGCCGGGTTTGGGGCGTGGTCACCCATTTGCACCGTGTGCGTGATTGTGCGGCCCTGCGCACTGCTCATGCGGCCATGCAACCAGCAGTGGTGGAGTTTTTTAACCGCATAGCCCAAAGTCGTTCACTCTATGATGCTCTGCAATATATTGCTCAGAGTCCGGAGTTTGCTCGATTCAGTCAGGCATTACAACGTACCATCATGCTTGCTGTGCGCAATGCTACCTTGCACGGTGTTGGCCTGGAACCTGAACAGCGTGAGCGATTTAGCGCTCTTGCGCGTGAATTGGCAGAACTGCGCACAAGCTTCAGCACCAATGTGTTGGACAGCACGCAGGATTTTGCCTTGGTTCTGCACAAAGCCGAAGATGTACAGGGCTTGCCAGATGATTGCCTGGCCCTGGCCGCAGCCATGGCCCAGCGCCGTGGACACTCCGCTGCTACTGCCACGCAAGGGCCGTGGGCCATTACCCTGGACCTTCCATCGTATCTGGCCTTTATGCAGCATAGTGCACGGCGCGATCTGCGCCAGCAGGTACACCGCGCCTATGTCACCCGTGCTGCCCACGGACAATGGGATAATGCGCCCCTTATACGGCGCATCATGGCCGTGCGCCATGAGCAGGCCACGCTTTTGGGATTTCCTCATTATGCAGCCATGAGCCTGGCCAGTAAAATGGCTCCCAGCCTGGATGCTGTGCACGAGATTTTGCGCCAGCTCCGCGAGGCAGGCACTGATCCGGGCCTGACAGATCTTATTGAGCTGAGTGATCTGGCTCATGCGCATGGCCAGAATGAAGACATTCAGCCCTGGGACGTACTGTATTGGGCAGAACGCCTCAAAGAACAACGCCTGGGTTTACGCGATGCAGAGCTGCGTCCCTATTTTCCCTTGCCTGCTATTCTGGACGGCCTGTTTGCCCTGGCCGGGCATTTGTTTGGCGTTTATTTTGAACTGGCCCAGGCTCCTGTCTGGCACCCGGATGTCCGGTATTATCAGGTCTATAACGAGCATAATGAGCGCATTGGTGGCTGTTATTTTGATTTGTATGCCCGGCCTGAAGAAAAACGCAGTGGGGCCTGGATGGATGAGTTAGCCGGGCGCAGCAGTGTATGTGCTCCTGTCGGGTCTTGTGTGCGTTTGCCTGTGGCCTATATCATTGCCAATCAGCGTCCGCCCCTGGCTGATCAGCCAGCACTGATGAGTTTTGCAGAAGTGAGCACACTGTTTCATGAATTTGGCCACGCCCTGCAACACATACTTACCACAGTAGGGCACGGTTTTGTTGCCGGGGTAAACGGCATTGAATGGGACGCAGTGGAACTGGCCAGTCAATTTATGGAAAACTGGTGCTATGATCGCCCCACCCTGGTGCGCCTGGCCCGTCATTATCAGACAAACGAGCCCTTGCCTCCTGACATGATTGATGCGTTGCTGCGCTCACGTGTTTTTCGTGCTGGCTCTGCAACCCTGCGTCAGGTGGCTTTTGCTCTCACAGATCTGAAACTTTATACTGCGCCAGAGCCGGAACACATTGATCCCATTGCCATTGCCCAGCACATGGCAAGCGAGGTCCTGCCCCTGGCTCCTGTGCCTGAAGATCGGTCTGTATGCTCGTTTGCCCATATTTTTTCCGGGGGCTATGCCGCAGGCTATTATAGCTATAAATGGGCTGAAGTGCTCAGTGCGGATGCATTCAGCCTGTTCAGCGCAGCAGACTCAGATGAGCACGGCATTCTGGGGCGACGTTTTCGGGACACAGTGCTTGCCCTTGGCGGGAGCAGACCCCCCATGGATGTGTTTCGGCTTTTCCAAGGCCGTGATCCTGACCCAAAAGCCTTATTGCTTCAGGATGGGTTGCTCACCCAGGAGAATACCTGATGTCCATTCAATGGTTTCCCGGACACATGCACCGGGCACGTAAACAGATTGCAGCGCTTATGCCCAAAGTGGACGTAATACTGGAAGTGCTGGATGCCCGTTTGCCAGGATATAGCAGTAATCCCATGCTTCAAGAATTGCGTGGCCCCAGGCCCTGCCTCAAGGTCCTGAACAAGGCTGATCTGGCAGACCCGCAGATCACCGAGGCCTGGAAAAAGTTTTTCCAGCGCGAAGCCGGAACCATTCCTTTGGATATTCAGGCACTCAACGCCAAAGATGCGCGGCGCATTATCACACTTCTGCCGCGTATGGTGCCTGAGCGCAATTTTCTTATGCAGCCCCTGACGTGCATGATCGTGGGCATTCCCAATGTGGGCAAATCAACCCTGCTTAATACTCTTGTTGGTCGCAAAGTGGCCAGGGCAGCCAACCAGGCCGCCATCACCACCAAACAAAAACGTGTACACTTAAGCGATACCATCACCCTGTACGACACACCTGGCGTGTTGTGGCCCAAAATTGACAACGAACAGGCCGGATTTATGCTGGCTGGCAGCGGGGCAGTACGTGAAACAGCCATGGACAATACCCAGGTTGCCTGTGCTGTGGGCGCGTATCTTCTGAAGGCTTATGCCCAGGCCGTGCAGGCCAGGTATGGCTTACCTGATATGCCTGCCGATGGTCCGGCCCTGCTTGAAGTTATTGGCCGCAAGCGCGGATGTCTGGTCAAAGGCGGTACAGTGGATATGGACAAGGCTGCCGGAGTGCTTCTGCATGAACTGCGCGCCGGGCAGATTGGCCGTATCAGCCTGGAAATACCACCAGTATAATGTACGAATATTTACTTCCCGTGCTCCTGCGGGGCTCTGGCTCCATGCTTTGACCTTTTTTTTCTTTGCGCCTACACACGCGCAGCGTTTCGCGTTGACCATAATGGCAGACAAAAAGGAGTTTTTTCATGAATACCACAAACGAACAGCCCGGTATTTTACGCACCATTGAGCAGGAAATGGATGCAGACATGCACCCATTGCTGAAAAAAATTCTGGAGCATATCAAGTCCATTGGGCTTGGTATAGGCATACTTATTGTTGGCGTAGCACTCTATGCCTGGTTTACCTCATATCAGGCAGAGCACAAAAATCGCAGTGTCAGCCAATTAGGGCAGGTTCTTATTGTTAACAGCCCTGCAGAACGCATTGCCCAGCTTACGGCCATGCTTGGCTCTGCGCCCCAGAGCATACAGCCGGCCATTCACCTGGAACTGGTCAGCTCCTGTCTGGAACTCAAGGATTTTGCGCAGGCAGAACGTTCGTGGCAGGCTCTTGCACAACTGGGCCTGGCAGATATTCAGGACATTGCACAGCTGGGCGCTGCCAAAAGCCTGATGCTGGCGGGCAATTATGCCGAAGCCGCAGCAATCCTGCGCACACTCAAAGCTGGCACAAGCGATGAGTTTGTTTCGCTTGTAGCCAATACATTGGCTTTTGCTGAAGAACAGGCCGGAAATACCCAGGCTGCTCTGGCTGAATACGAAGCCATCAAAGACAAAGAGCCGTCCAGCTCCCCGTTTGTTGACTATAAAATTACACAGTTGAAGTCTGAAAACATTCAGTAGCTCTGACTGTCTTTTTCCAACGGGCCGCATATCAGCAGTACGAAACTCTGCCTGAAGATTGCAGCCTGTGGCAGGTTATGGCACAGACCATCCATCTTGATAGTGCAGGTGTGGGTGGTCTATGTCTCCGTCTCGGACTCGCTTACGCGGGCGTATTCTCAGAAAAATTCATTCCGAAGATACGCGGCCCCTGGCCGGTGTCCAGCGCTTTGCACTGCGCATTTTTCTGGATCTCAGCCTGGAAAGCGAATCTCTGTCTGATTTCCATTCCTTATGTGTTCTGGTGCCAGAAATTTGCCTGAACGCACAAACCTCCTTGTATCTACGCAATAAAGCAGGCCAATGGGTACTTCGACGTACCACCCTTGGTGCACAGATAAAGAATTTTGTTTTACCTGCATCCATACAGGATTTTGCAACTTGTTCTTACCCCGGTGAAGACTTCTGCATTTTTCCCATCATTAATCCTGATGCAGCTGAGCTGCGCATGATAGGCCTTTTCTGTGTACATCATCACGTACATGCACAGGAACAAAATTTTTATGTGCAATTTTGTGATAAAATCGCACATCTCATGCTGCTGAAAGAAACCGTGCGCAGTAACAAGAAACGACTTGCCTTTATTAATACCCTGGTGCGCGATATCGGGCATAATATCATTGTTCCCAATATGCACTTTAAGCTGCTGTTTTTGCGTATGGAGAAAACATTAGATGTGCTTCGTCAAAAAATAGATCGTTTCTCTCCAGATATATCTGAAGTAGAAGATGTGGTGCTCAAACGTATGCTGCCGCCACTGGTTACGGATTTACACGAGCAGCTCCGTGGTATTATGTCCAGATTCCAGCAATCCAGTCTTTTTTTAGAAAGTCTGTTGCGGCGCAGTCATTTTGAAAAAGGGCATTATGATCTTGCCCTGCGGCCATGTAAATTCAAAAGTCAGATCATTGAACCACAGTTAAACAGATTTCGTGTTTTTTTACTGGAACAGGGCATTGCAGTTCAGATAGCGCCGGACGTGCACATTGATCGTGATATACGTTTAGACGCTGACGTGGGCCTGATGAGCCAGGTTTTTGCCAAT
>JAAYGZ010000155.1 GCA_012727515.1 Desulfovibrionales bacterium | reverse complement strand
TCAGACAACTGCACATGGGCAAAGCCAGCCTGCAAGGAGCGCTCAAAGCGTTCTTCAGCCTCCTGGCTGCACATATCACAGCCCTGAACAGGCACATACAAGCCTAGTGATTTTGGGGTACGCGCTGTTTCTGATTCTGTAATAACAAGGCCTGGGCAGTGTGGACAATCCTTAACGCGCTCAAACTGAGTTTCTGTAATGTCATCTGTATCATAATATATAGAGCGCCTGCGTACAAAATATCCGCCTTCACGCTCTGTCTCAGGCTGGCGAGGATTAAAATACAGATCAGGAAGCTGATCACACAGGGCTTTAAGATAGTCCAGGGTGGATTGCTGTTCGCGGATTCGTTCCCGGTCCAGATCTGGCTCCTGCACAGCAGAGTAATCTACTCCGGCCAGGGCCAGGCTGATGCCCAGATTTACATAGGGCAGAGCACCCTTGATGGCATAGCCGCCTTCAAGAACAGCAATATCAGGTTTGAGCATTTCCGTGAGCCTGGCATAGCCCTGGGCAGTGAAATTCATGTTGGTGATGGGATCAGAAAAATGATTGTCCTGCCCGGCAGAATTGATGATCAGGTCTGGCTTAAAATGGTCCAGGATTGGTTTAACAATGTGCTCAACAGTCATCAGGTAGCCTTCATCAGAGGTGCGCGGGGGCATGGGCACATTGATGGTTCGGCCCAGGGCCTTTGGTCCGCCGGATTCAGCAGGAAAACCTGTGCCCGGATAAATGGTGCGGCCATCCTGATGCAGGGAAATAAACAGCACATCCGGGTCGTGCCAATAGATATCCTGGGTGCCGTCACCATGATGACAGTCTGTGTCCACCACGGCCACGCGCAGGTTGCCGTACTGTTCACGAATCCATTCAATCATCACGGCTTCGATATTGATATTGCAAAAGCCCCGGCTGCCGTGGACCGTGCGCATGGCATGGTGGCCGGGAGGGCGGACCACGGCAAAGGCGCGGTCACGCTCTTTTTCCATGACCAGCTGGGCAGCGCGGATTGCTCCACCAGCAGAGATATAATGCGAGGTCGTGCAGACAGCATCCACATTTGGAAAACAAAAATGAGCACGCATAATATCCTCGTTTGTGGCCATGAGGGGGCGGTACTCACGAATACCCGCAATATCAAAAACACCTTCTTCACGAAACTGGTCCTGGGTGTAGAGCAGGCGTTCTTCACGCTCCGGATGCGTGGGGGAAATAGCCCAGTCAAAGGCCGGGAAAAAAATAATACCAAGGCTGTTGCGTGCAGTAAGCATAACGTCTCCGAGCTAGGCGTCTAATGTAGTGATAACTCCGGGCCGCATCTGGCAGCGAACCCGGATATTGCGTCCAATCATGCGATCCCTGTCAACCATGTTAAAGGCTTCGGCCTGGATAATCTGGATATCGCCATCTTCAGCCGGAATGCCCTGGCGGTCCAGCTCGGCCCGCAGCATGGTTGTGGCGTCAACAACTGCTTCGTCCAGCGTATAGGTGCGCTTAACTGCCTTGTGAATACCAAGGCCAGGAACAGTAAAGCTGCCACGAGATGTATCCACGGTCAGCACAAGGGACTGGGTAGGCCGCGTGAGTGCTGCGCCAATGGCATTGGCCACCTGACTATGGGGCGGAGCAGTCACAGGCAGGTCAAAGGTTTCTTCCAGCAAAGAGGTCATGGCTTCGGCAGGGCCTCCAGTGGCCAAAATGCGTTTGGGAGCGACTTTGCGATCTTCAACCATTTCCTGAATTGTATAGACGGGCCTGGAATTTAAAACATCCAAAAACGCGGTTACTTTGTTTTTCAGGGTACTCATGGCCACACGAACAGCCTGTTCCGCACATTCTCTGGCAGACATGCCCTGGGTCATGGCCAGTTCTTTGATACCCTGGGCAGAGCGTTCCCGGTCGCCAAGAGAGGCATAGCCCAGCACATTCATGGCATCCATAAGAGCAGGAGAAGGGCCACCTGCGGCCATGCACGGACCATGACGATCCGGGCCAACCTGGAGCTGGCCGTTGTAGGAGGTAATGCATGAGTCTCCGCCAATGCCAATGGATTCCACATGCAGGGCGCGAACCAGGGTCGGGCGCTGGCCAATGGCAATGCCATCGCGCTCCAAAAGGGGGATTCCATCCAAAAGCACAGCCATATCCGTGGTTGTGCCGCCAATATCAAGCATCAGGGCATCTTCCTGGGCCGGAGACGTGGCCAGAATGCCCATCACAGAAGCAGCAGGGCCGGAAAATATGGATTGGACAGGAATTTCCCGCGCCAGCTTCAGGGGCATGGTGCCGCCATCCGCTTTCACAATATTTAAATCAGCCTGGATATTGAGATTGCTCAGGCTTTGTTCCAGGGCATCAACAAAAGCATTAAAGGTGCGCCAGACCGCAGAATTGTAATAGCTGGTGCTGATGCGCCGTCCAAAATTTAAGGCTTCAGATACCCGGTGCCCCTGGGTGATAAAATCAGCTTGTGGGGCCAGGGCCTGGGCAGCGGCAATTTCCTGTTCAGGGTTGCGCGTACAGAACTTGCCCACCACGCCATACACGCGCACCCCGGCATCGCGGCAGACCTTGGCCATGGGTTTTATGTATTCCGGGCGAATTTTCGCTGAAATTGCGCCACGATGATCCACGCACCCGCCAAGAATATGATACTGCTCGCCAAGGGCATAGGACTGTGCATCAATGCCTGGGCCTGGGATAACAAACATGCCTACTGGCTCTGAGCGGTTGGTAACAATAGTATTGGTGGACAGCGTGGTGCTGAGATTGATGGTGCGGATGTCAGTGCTTGGACAGTCGCGCACAATGGCCTGCAAGACCTCGGTAATGGTACCTAAAAGGTTATCGTGATCAGTGGGCACTTTGGCCACAACTTCTACGCGAGAACCCTGGATGCACACGCCATCTGTATGTGTTCCGCCAACGTCAATACCGATAAGCATAGTCAGATCCTTATGGCTAGCGGTTAAGTTTCGTGCACGGAGTACAATGCTGGGCATGTACTCTGCACAACCACGACTTTGGGCTTGTGTTTTTTGAGGTCATGCTTCACCTTGGGCCAGAACGGTGTGAGCAAAGCATCCATTATCCCCAATACACTGCTTTAGCGCCTTGATATTGACCGGACTATTGCCGAAGTGCAAGTAGAATTCCGTAACTTTGCGAGGTAAAGGATATGCATCGTGACGAACAACTCATGAATCAGGTTCTGGGCTGTGTGCGCCAGGCCGGTCAGATTATTCGTGACCACTGGACTCAGACAAAGGATGTTGTTTTCAAAGGCCGTATTGATCTGGTCACGCAAACTGACCTGGCAGTGGAAGATGTGTTACGTACCAGCCTGTTGCCGCTGGTCCCTGGCTCAACCCTTTTGGCTGAAGAATCCCATACCAGCCTGGAGCCTGATGAGATCACCTGGATTGTTGATCCCCTGGATGGCACCACCAATTATGCCCACGGCATTCCTGTGGTAGCGGTATCCGTGGCCTTGTGGGCGCATGGACGCGTGCGGCTTGGGGCGGTATATCTGCCCATGTTAGATGAGCTTTTCTGGGGCAGACAAGGACGCGGAGCGTATTATAACGGACAACGCATGTATGTGAGCTGTGAAAACAGTTTGCAGCGCAGCCTGATTGCCACTGGTTTTCCGTACACAGTACTTGAAGAAATAGACCCCATTTGTGCCCGGTTCCGGGCCATGCTTGCAAGCACCCAGGGCATTCGCCGCTTAGGTTCTGCGGCAACTGATCTGGCCTATACTGCCTGTGGTCGTTTTGCCGGGTTTTATGAAACCAGCCTCAAGCCCTGGGATGTGGCTGCTGGCTGGCTTTTGGTCGAGGAGGCCGGAGGAACTGTTTCTGCCTTGGATGGCCGGGCATTCAGTTTGTCCGAGCCTATGATTGTAGCCTCTAATGGGCATATCCATGCGGAGATGCTCGCTCTTTTGCAAGGTACGCTATGAATGTGATGTATCTGTGGCTGCGCACTGTTTTTGCTGATGCCCAGCTTGTTCTCTTGTTGCTGGTGCTGGTTATTTTCAGCGCAATTATTTTAACTGTCGGCAATTTGCTCACTCCGGTCATAGCCAGCGTGGTTATTGCTTTTCTGCTTGAAGGCGTGGTGCGTGCGCTTGTGCGGCTGCGTGTGCCGCACCTGGTGGCTGTGTATATAGTTTTTGGCTTGTTTATGCTTTTTCTGACAGTGCTTCTTTTTGGTCTGGTTCCACTGCTGGTGTCCCAGATCACAGACCTGCTCAACCATGCCCCAAGTATTATTGCCCAGGGCCAGCACCTGCTTAATGATCTGCCGCACAAATACCCCATGCTGCTGACCCAGGCCCAGATCCAAAGTGTTTTAGACAGCCTGACCAGTCAGATTTCCTTATATGGACAGCAGCTTCTGGCCATGTTGCTTGCCTCCATGCGTTCGCTTTTTTCCTTTGTGGTCTATTTGATTCTCATGCCGCTGATGGTCTTTTTTTTCCTCAAGGATAAAGAAGAAATTGTATGCTGGTTCAAAGGTTTTCTGCCCGCAGATCACAGCCTGGTGAGCCGGGTAGGGCTTGATGTACGCATTCAGGCCGGTAATTATGTGCGTGGCAGAATCTGGGAAATACTTTTGGTCTGGGCTGCCACCTATGCCTGTTTTTTGTGGTTTGGCCTGGATTACGCTTTGTTACTGAGTTTGTGCGTGGGATTGTCGGTCATTATCCCTTATATCGGCGCAGTGGTTGTTACGGTGCCAGTCGTGGTCATTGCCTTTATTCAATGGGGCTTTACCAGCGATTTTACCTGGGCCCTGGCGGCCTATTTGCTGGTGCAACTTTTGGATGCCAATTTTTTTGTGCCCCTTTTGCTTTCTGAGGCTGTGAATCTGCATCCATTGGCATCGATTACAGCTATTTTGTTATTTGGAGGTTTTTGGGGGTTCTGGGGTGTTTTTTTTGCAATACCCCTGGCTATTGTGGCGCAGGCCGTGCTGACAGCCTGTGCAGAACGGATGCGGCCAGACCAGGCCATAATAACGACATAATAAGGTATGATGCATGTCAAGACAGTATGATATTTATGGAATCGGCAATGCCTTGGTGGATATGGAATTTGAAGTCAGTGATGTGTTTTTGGACGCCATGAACGTGGAAAAAGGCCTTATGACCCTGGTGAATAAAGAGCGCCAGTTTGAACTGCTGGAACATATGCGCACAGAACGCAGCACCCGCGCAGGTGGTGGGTCTGCGGCCAATACCGTGGTTGCCAATGCATTTTTTGGTGGCTCCTCCTTTTATTCCTGCCTGGTTGCCAATGATGAACTGGGTGATTTTTATGTGCAGGAACTCGACAAGGCCGGGGTGGACACAAATCTGCACACACTACGCCCGGCAGGGGTAACTGGTTCATGTCTGGTAATGGTCACGCCGGATGCGGAACGGACCATGAATACATTTCTGGGTATTTCCGAACAATTTTCCGTAGATGACCTGGATAAAGAAGCCTTGCAGCGCTCCAGTTTTGTTTATTCCGAAGGCTATCTGGTCACCTCGGCCACCGCGCGTCCTGCAGTGGTGCGGGCCATGAATCTGGCGCGCGAACACGGGGTCAAAACTGCTGTGAGTTTTTCAGATCCATCCATGGTCAAGTATTTTCGCCTGGGCCTGGAAGAAATTCTCGGATCTGGCGTGGATTTGCTTTTCTGCAATCGGGAAGAAGCCTTGCTGTGGGGGGAATGCCGCACCCTGGCCAAGGCTGTGGAAGAACTTAAGCGTGTGGCCGGGGCTTTTGTTATTACCTTGGGCGCACAAGGGGCCTTGGTCTTTGATGGCCTGGCAATGCACGAAATTGATTCTTTTCCTGTCCTGCCCGTGGATACCAATGGCGCAGGAGATATGTTTGCCGGAGCATTTTTGTACGGCATTACCCACGGCATGACCTATGCCGAGGCTGGTCGTTTTGCCAGTTTGGCTGCTTCCAGGGTGGTAATGGTTTTTGGACCACGCCTTGCCCCGGACCAGTACAAGCAAACTTTAGCTGAGTTTGTGCGCAGCTAAGCCGTAAAACCTATGCTCTCGGTTCTCTTTTTTTCCCTGGTCATGATGATTTTTTCTGCGGCAGGTGTGTGGATTGTTGTTTCCCGATTGCCTGAGGATTATTTTGTTCATCCCTGTCAACGCCCGGTTCGTGCCAGCCGCATAGATACGATACTGGTGGTGCTGAAAAATATATGTGGATTTGTCGTGTTTCTAAGTGGCGTGGCCATGCTTTTTCTGCCTGGCCAGGGTTTGCTGACCATGCTTATTGGCGTTTTACTGATGGATTTTCCAGGAAAGTATCGTTTGGAACGAGCGCTTATTGCTCGTGCAGCCGTGCGTAATGCGCTGAATTGGATGCGTATGCGCTGGGGCCGTGCCCCATTTTGCTGGGGGAGCGAGAGTGCTCAGAGTTGCTATGTGAAAAAATGACATTAGTTTTTCGTGTCTGACACAAAAATTCCCTTTCAGGCACGCTCTGTATTGTGCCAAAAGGAACAATATAAGATGTTGGTGTACAGAAATTGGGGATATCCATACATTTCACACCATACGTGGTAGGTAACAAACTGTATTTCTTTTGAGATCAAATTTGTGAAAAAAGAAGGAGAGAAGTATGCGCAACACTCAGAAATTGTTATTTTTTCTAGCCATGACATTTTTGGCCATGGCTTTGTGGCACGGCCCTCTGATGGCAGAGGAAAACAGTGGTGCTGCACAGCCAGAAGCCATAAGCACTGAAGCTGCACCAGCAGAGCCAGCCCCTGCGGAAACCCAGGAAGCAGCCCCGGCAGAGCCTGCTCCGGCCCCGGAAGCGACTCAGGAAGCAGCACCTGCAGAGCCAGCTCCTGCTGCTCCAGCACCAGAAGCAGCAGCTCCGGCAGCAGCACAGGATGCTCCTGCCGCAAAAGCAGCTCCCACTGGCAGCAAACTTGAGCAGGCCATTGCCAGTGCTCCTCAGGGCACGGAAAAAGGTCAGGTTGATCCTGCTGCACCAGGAGGCTTGCTTGGCATTCCCGGCGCACCTCAGGTCAATCCTATTGTAGCGTTGCTCTGGGCCGTGTGGGTAGGCTGGATCTTCTCCACAGTGGGCGCTTTTGGTGGTGTTATGGCTGGTGTCGGGCACATGAGTGTCTTTGGCTTTGGTGAATATGCC
>JAAYGZ010000154.1 GCA_012727515.1 Desulfovibrionales bacterium | reverse complement strand
ACAAGATGATAGACAATTTCTCATTTGTCATTCCGACCGACTGCAACCGCGAACAAAGTGCGGCGGGTGGCAGGAGCGGAGGAATCCCGATATTCCTTCGACAGGTTCAGTACAGAGATCCCTCGACTCCGCTCGGGATGACATGAAATCACAATAACCATAATAGTACGTTTGATTTAATCAGTGTCTCCCTGGCGCAGACAGCACAGGTTTTTCGTTGTATCTGTTCCTGCAGGAAGACCGTATTGATGTACAAAAAATAATGCCAAGCCTGAACTGCTCTATCTCAGCTCAGGCTTGGCAGAGTTACTTATGTATCTTCCGCCGTGGCCCTTACCCCACTCCTGCGTGTGCCTCTGTTTCCGCGTCAGCTTCCACGCCAGCTTCAGCGCCAGCTTCTACGTCAGCAAGAGTCTGTAATTCCTCTGGGGAAAAGACTTTGGCAATGTCCAGGATCATTACAAATTCTTCATTCTGCTTGCCCATGCCTTTAATAAAGTCAGCCCGAACAGCAGTGCCCATGCGTGGCGGTGGATTGATCTGATCGCTGCTCATTTCAAAGACTTCACGCACAGAATCCACAATAGCGCCCATAGCACTATTCTCGCCGTCAACATCCACATCAACAATAATAATGCAGGTATTAACTGTATCTGCCACCTGGGGCAGATCAAATTTTGTGCGCAAATCAACCACTGGCACTGCATGACCGCGCAGATTGATAACCCCGCGCATAAAAGCTGGAGTCTTGGGAATGCGGGTGATGGACACCAGTTCAATGACTTCGCGCACAGACTCGGTTTCCAGGGCAAAGACTTCTTCTCCCAGGGCAAAAGTCAGATATTGTTGGGTTATATTGCTCATAAACTTCTCCGTTTGCGTGTAGAGCGTTGTGTACGAATATGTTGAAAAGTTCATTGCGAGGGAGCTTGCGGCCGAAGCAATCTGAGCCGCACCCTGACGTCATCGCGAGGCACGAAGTGCCGTGGCGATCTCCTGCTCCTATGCTCAAGATGGCCACGCCCCGTTTCGCGGGTCTCGCAATGATGGGCTTACACTTCCCGTCATCGCGAGGCACGAAGTGCCGTGGCGATCTCCTGCACTTATGCTCAAGATGGCCACGCACTTCGCTGCGCTCGTGCTCGCCATGACGGCTTTGCCCTCGCAAGGCCTTGCACTTTTGTTCAGCTCAGAAGCGCTCAAACGCATCATCTTCCATATCACGCCCCATATCCAGGGCCAGGCCGCTGTTTCTGGCCCCTTGAGACATGGTTGCTGCCGCCAGGCGAACGTCAGCCTTTCTTCTTGTGGTGGGAGAAGGAGCATGTGTGCGTATGCGTGCCGCTGTTGCGCCCAGATGAAAAAATGCCATAGTAGCCTGCATCTGTTCGGCCTGGCTGGATAATTCTTCTGAAGTAGAAGCCATTTCCTCTGATGCAGAAGCATTTTGCTGGATAACATGGTCCAGTTGGCTCAAGGCCTTGTTTATCTGCTCAGCCCCGGCATTTTGTTCATTGGAGGCAGCAGAAATTTCCTGCACCAGGTCAGCAGTACGCTGAATTTCCGGAACAAGCTGGACAAGCATCTGGCCAGCCTGGTCCGCAATGGTCACTGTGGAAGAGGAAAGGTCACTGATTTCTGCCGCAGCAGTACCACTGCGCTCGGCCAGCTTGCGTACTTCTGCCGCTACCACGGCAAAGCCCTTGCCATGTTCTCCGGCCCGCGCTGCTTCAATAGCGGCATTTAAGGCCAGCAAGTTGGTCTGACGAGCAATTTCTTCCACAATAGAGATTTTTTCCGCGATATTTTTCATGGCTTCTACAGCCTGAGTCACGGCCTGCCCACCAGTCTGGGCGTTTTGCGCTGCTTTGAGAGCGATCTTTTCTGTCTGACTGGCATTATCAGCGTTCTGGCGGATATTAGCCGCCATTTCTT
>JAAYGZ010000153.1 GCA_012727515.1 Desulfovibrionales bacterium | reverse complement strand
TGCCACTGAAAAAGCGCCACAACAAAACGCAGCCACAGTGCGCCAGGTGCCTGTGCGCAGCAGCAATGGCCGCCACAGATAAAAACAGAGCACAGCAGGCAGGGCCATGGTCAGGGTGTTGACCCCCAGCACCATAATGCCCCCGTACTGGAAAAGCACGGCTTGCAGGGTCAGGGCCACCAGAATAGCAGGAAACGCGGCCCAGCCCAGAATGGCTCCCAGCAGACCATTTAAAATAAGGTGGGCACTGGCCGGGCCAATGGGCACATGGACCAGGGACCCGACAAAAAATGCAGCGCCGAGCAGGGCCACAGTGATGAGCCGCTCTGCTTCCAGACGGCGTAATCCCAGGGCCACGCCAGCAACACTGGCAATGGCTCCCAGGCTCAGAACAGCTGGAGACAAGACGCCTTCAGAAATATGCACAACCTATCCTCCGTGCAGCCAAGGGAAAAAGCCGAACCCGTGCGGCACATCCTTTAGCTAAAGGATGCGCCGCGACACGTTCGGCCACCTACGCTTAGTTGCGCACAGGTTCAAGAAATTCTGTCCATAAAACAGCGCCCAGTTCCACATCTTTGGGCTGGCCCTCAAAATCCATTTTTTCCGTGCTGGTGGTCAGGGCCGCAAAACCCCACCACCCGGCAAAAGGCACGCCATAGGTGAATACGCCATTGGGATCAGTGCGCACGGTCTGGGTTATGCATGCGTCATGAGGCGCACTGTATTTTTTGTCGCGGTTGTAGAACTCCACTTCCACGTCAATTCCTGGTGCTGGCTTGCCATCCACCAGAACCTGGCCCTGAAAAACATTGCCGGCATAATTTGCAAAGGGCCGTGTCAGGGGCACAATTTCTGTTTTCAGGCCCACTGGCTCGGCCCAGCCTTCCTCCTCGCCAAAGGCAGAAAGAATGGTCTTTGTATAATGAATGATAAAGCAGTCTTCAGCCGGTTCCCAGTACGGAGTCGGCTCCATGACAAACTGGTACACACCTGGTTTTTGCACGTTGTATTGCGCGCTCCAGGCCTGGTGATCCATGACCTTGATTTCTTTGAGGCCGGATTTAAGATCCTCGGCCTTGCCATCCAGCACCACCTGAAATCCTGCCGGGGCCACCAAAGGCATACCAACCAGTTCCATGGGGTGGGAAAAGGAAAGCTCCAGGGTTATGGCCGCGTTTTGTTTGTCTTCGACCAGGCTGGCTGAGGGAATAACCATGCCAAAATGCGCCAGAGCCACATTTGCCAGCAGCAGAACAGCGCAACATCCACCAAGAATCAATCGCAACATTGTACTTCTCCTTGTTCAGAATAACATGATTTTGCAAACTTCAACGACAAAATGTGCCACCAAAAAATAATATATGACGCCGAAAGAGCGTCTAGTTTGATTTTTTCTCTGCTGTCAACCGCAAGATGCTGCTTGGTGCAGAGTGTAGAGAACCCTGTTTGTTGGAGTCTTGAGAGCAGCTCGGCTGAACGTGGCTGTAAAGATTCTTACAATTCGGATTGTTGTAATTCCAGGATACAGGGACTTGATCAGCACGTAATTTTACGCGACAAGAGTCCTTACTTTCAGTCCAGCACCTGGTCATGCAGGCCAGCGCCTTGTTGTCCATTGGTCCGCCCCTGGCAACATAACATTTTACTGATTTATGGAGATACTGTGAAAAAAAATCTGATCTGGATTCCCATGCTTGTCATAAGCCTTTTTCTGGCCACATTATCTGAAGTAGCTGAAGCCAAACGCCTTGGCGGTGGCGGGTCCTTTGGCAGCAGGCCATCGTATTCTCAGAAATTTCAGAAACCAAACAGCCCGGCATCAAAGCCCTCGCAGCAGGCAGCGCCAGCCGCCTCGCCCATGGGTGGACGCGGAGGAATGTTTGGTGGGTTGCTGGGCGGTATGCTCATGGGTGGGCTGCTGGGATCACTGTTTTTTGGCGGTCCGTTTTCCGGTCTGTCTTTTATTGACCTCCTCCTGGTAGGCGGTGGTCTGTTTCTGCTGTTTCGTTTTCTGCGTTCCCGTCGTCCAGCCATGCAAACAGCAGGAGGGGGGCAGCAGTCTCCGGGCATGTCAGGCTGGGATACCCTGCGCACACACCCTGCCGCGCCAAGCGCACCTGCTGGCCCGACTCTGGTTACTCCTCCTGGCTTTGATACAGAGGAATTCCTGCAAGGCGCAAAAACAGCGTACACAGCCTTGCAGGCAGCCTGGGATCGCCGCGATCTGGACACAATTCGTGAATTCACCTCAGCCGAGGTATTTACGGAAATCTCTGCCCAGGCCAAGGCTGATCCACAGCCTGGCCGCACGGAAATTCTGCTGCTGGAAGCGCAGATTGTCGAAGTGCGTTCCCTTGGCAACCAGACTGTGGCCACGGTTCTTTTTGACGCCATGCTGCGTGAAGACGGAGCAGCCAGCCATGCTGAACAGGCTCGTGAAGCCTGGCACTTCAGCCGCTATGAAACTCAGGGCAAGCCCACCTGGGTTGTTGAAGGTATTCAGCAACTGGCATAAGAGAACCCGGCATGGACGACAGACCCATTCCCTGCCCGTGGTGCGGACAGCCAGCTCAGCTTACAGGACGGTGAGCAGTGGCCCGCATTACGTGCAGGTCGTGCATGTGTGATGTCTGTGCCGCGCAGTATAAAGAGCAGGTTGAGCGCTACAAAGCGCTGCTGTGTGATGAGGAAGGTGCGTTGCATGTTCTATCCGATAACCCATTAGCCCAAGGAAACTGATCATGAAAAAACTGTTGTGCGTGTGTAGTATGTTTTTTGTCCTGGCCAGTGCAGCCCATGCCGCGACCCCTGGCCAGGTTCTGCAGCTCCTGACCCTGGGAAACCAGCTTGTGGTGCTTGAACAGGAGATTTATGCGCAAAAGCCTCTGGCTGGTATCCTGGTTGATCCGTCCATCACGGGCGTGTCTGCTGGTTTGTTTGGCCTGGCTGATTCTCAGGTTGCCCTGTACACAGCCCCGGCAGTCTTTGGCCAGTGTGCGGATTTGTCCGGGCTTGAGCTTGATACCACCTTGCCCCTTTATGTTGTGCTGGGCACTGATCCTGAAGCCATCTGGGCTACCACTGAAATAGTGCTGAGCGCCAAGCCAGAGCTTATTTATGCGGTCATGAAAGGACAGACCGCCCTGTTGGGCGCAGTGGTGGACGGATCAACAGCAGCAGTGACGTTTATTGGCACACACCCTGATCTTCTGCCTTTGGCAGCCCGACATATTCTGGGTAAAACAGCAGAAGCACCTGCAGCAGTTGAAGATGCAGATGCCGTTGCTCCCGCAGAGCCAGAAGCACAGCCGGTAGAGCCAGAAGTTCAGCCAGAAGCTCAGATTGAAGCTCAGCCAGAAGCTCAGATTGAACAGGCCGCAGCTCCAGAAACCGAGGCAGCAGAAGCAGCAGCCCCTAGCCAGACAGAAGCAGCACCTGAGGCCCAGGCCCAAAGCGGCGGGCTGGGCGGATTTGGTATTCTGCTTTTTATTGCCGCGCTCATTGGTACAGTTATCCTGATGGATAAGACGGTGCTCAAGTCGTAGATTTTATTGATGTATAATATTTGATCAGAAAAGGGGCGAAGCAATTCGCCCTTTTTTTATATATTACCATGATTATCGCAGACATACCCTGTCACGCTCATCAAAACAGCTTCACCCTGCCGCCTGCCGCACGTTGGTCGCAGCCGCTATCGCTCGCAGTGGTAAAATAAGGCAGAGCGCGAAAAAAGATGTCATTGCAAATTTGCTCCAGGGTCTGGCTGCACGCGCAGCACAGCCGGTCGCGTCTGTGCTGTTTTCTTATTCCTGCCTATCCCAGGCGTTTTATTTTTTCACGCAGGGTTTTGCGGTCAATGCCTAAAATTTCAGCGGCCCGGCTTTTATTATCCCCGGTACGGGCTAAAATATAGCGGATGTGCTCGGCCTCTACTTCTGCCAGGGTTTTTTCCCCAAAGCGGTCCCGGCCAATGGAAAAACGCATGACTTCAGGCAGATCACGCACTTCTATCACCGGCTCATCACTGATAACCACTAGGCGCTGCACCAGGTTTTCCAGTTCCCGCACATTGCCAGGCCAGGCATACTGGGTCAGGGCAACCAGGGCCTCATCGCTGAATGAGGGCACAGGCCGGTTCATTTCTGTGGCAAATTTCTGCAGAAAGTGCATGGCCAGGGCCATTATATCATCGCCTCTGCTGTGCAGCGGCGGAATATAAATCTCCAGCACATGAATACGGTAATACAAATCCTCACGAAACAGGCCCTGGTCCACCAGTTGGCGCAAATCCTTATGTGTCGCGGCAATAATGCGCGTATCCACAGTGCGCGTGCGCGACGAGCCAACCATGCAAAATTCTTTGCTTTGCATGACTCGCAAAAGTTTCCCTTGTAAATTCAGGCTGGCATCGCCGATTTCATCCAGAAAAATAGTGCCGCCATTGGCAATTTCAAAAAATCCGGCCCGGCTTTCCTTGGCTCCGGTAAAGGCTCCTTTGACATGGCCAAATAATTCACTTTCCAGCAATGTATCCGGAATGGCTGTACAATTGACAGGGACAAAGGCCGATGCCCTGCGGTCGCTGTTGTAATGCACAGCCCTGGCCACCAGTTCCTTGCCTGTACCGCTTTCTCCGGAAATAAAGACATTAGCATTGGTCTGAGATGCTTTTTTAATCAGACTGAAGACCTGCAGCATATCCGGACTCTGGCCAATAATGCCGTAAGAGCTTAAATCCAGGGCCTCTGTCTGCGCCAGGCGTCTGCGAGCCTGGGTGTCAATAATTTTGGCCACCACAGTCAGCAGTTCCTCGCCAGTAAACGGCTTGGCCAGATATTCTCCTGCCCCGTCGCGGATTGCTTCCACTGCTCCGGCAATGGAAGGATAGCCCGTGATCATGATGATCTCTGTGTCCTTGAAATGGTCGCGCACGTACCTGATCAGATCCAGGCCCGTGGAATGCGGCATTTTATAGTCAGTGATTACCAGATCCACACTGTGTTCATCTAAAAACGTCCCGGCTTCTTCCACGCTGCCACAGGTAAAAACTGTGTACCCGGCTCCCCGCAGATGACGGGCAATGACTTCCAGGGTTGCCGGACTGTCATCCACTGCTAAAATCTGGATTGATTCTTCGGACATACTGCTTCCTTACTATGCGTCCTTATGCGTCCTGGCCTGGCGCAGTGGCCTGACAGGGAAAAACAATCTCCATGCGTGTGCCCTGGCCAGGCGTACTCTGCACGTCAATGACCCCGCCATGCGCTGCAATTATCCCGTGTACCACGGCCAGGCCCAGGCCAGTGCCCTGATCCACATCCTTGGTGGTGAAAAATGGGGTAAAAATCTGGCGCAAAACTTCCGGACTCATACCCACGCCAGTGTCTTCAACAACCAGATACACATCATCCTTAAACGATGCGGTCTGAACACACACATGCCCACCGTGTGGCATGGCATGAATGGCATTAATGACTATATTAACAACCACTTGTTTCAGATGCTGGGGATCGCCCATAATAGGCGGTAACGCTGAATCCAGCTCCAGCCGCACCTCTGCTTTGGCTCGCGAGGAACTCATTTCCGTGAAATACACAGAATCGCGGACAATCTGATTCAGATCAACCAGCGTTTTCTGCAAGGGCACCTGGCGGCTGAAAAACATCAGTTTCTTGATGATTTCACGACTGTGTAAAGCAGATTTAATAATGCGCTCCACGTCGTGCGCAACCTGCCGGGGCAGATCCGGAGCCTGGCAGGCCAGCTGTGCAAAGCCCAGGATATTGGCCAGCGGTTCATTTAATTCATGAGCAACGCCAGCAGCCAGTTGACCAATTTTGGCCAGGCGGTCTGCGTGTTGCAGCTGACGTTCCAGATTACGTTTGGTGGACAGGGTTTCCCGACGCGCAATAATCCCGCCGACATGCTTGGCCAGCGCTCCAAGGAGTTCGCGCTCTGTGGCCAGAAATGTCCGGGGCAACCCATTGTCCGTGCACCCAGTCAGGGAAACATGCAAATGCCCGCGCTTGACTGTATGCGCCAGAACTTCTTCTTTCATGCGGCAGGCAGCATCTTGATTGTACGGGCCTTCAATAATGCGCTGCCCATCAAGAGTCAGGCACACTCCCGTGGCTTCAGGAAACTGAAAGGCCGGGGGTATAATGGTCAGGATCTGCTGCAACAGGTCAGGCAAGGTGCTTTCCATATCCGCCACCAGACGATTCATGGCGTGCAGGCAGCTGAGTTCCTTATTCATTGCCACTAACCTGGCGTGCTCATGACGCAGAACCTGCTGGCGTTCAATGTGTTCGGTCACATCCACGCCCACGCAGAGCACACAAAGCAGATCGCCGCTCGAGGTACGCATGGGCTGAACATTCCAATTCACAAAAATGCGCCGGCCAGAGCGATCCACAAGGCTTGATTTTGTTGTGCACAACCTGTCCTGGGCCACAATATCTGCAAAGGCAGCCCGTGAGGCGTCCTGGTGTTGTGGCAGCACAAAGGTGGAAAACCAGTTTTGCCCGGCCAGTTCCTGTAATTGGTAGCCGCTGACCTGCTCAAACAGGCTGTTGCCATGAATAATGCGCCCTGTTTCGTCCAGCGTCACCACCACGCCGTGGCTTAAATCAATAACGGTATTGTAATACTGTGCTAAGTTCATAGTGCCCCCGTGTGCGAGCCTGCCTAGCAGAGACTTGGCACAGGACCAAATAAAAAAGCGCGGCCCAGACCGGACCGCGCTGCATGTTTAAGACTATTAAATTATGTGACTTAGTGTCCGCTGATTTTGAGTCCCCAGCCTTCAAAGACAAAGAGAATGGCAAACCCGTACCACATGGTATAGACAACGTAGAAGATCAGAGAAAAGGAGACAATGCCCACCTTGTTCTTAATCTGCTCAGGCACAACCTTGTAATAATTATAGGCTGTTTCCACGACTTTGGCATTGACATTAAAAGCAACCTTGGCCTGGGCAAAGGCTTCCTGCTTTTTGAGTTCCTTATCAAAACCTCCCAGCACCTTGTACCAGTTATACAGGGCCTGGCGGTCATCCTTGCCTTCATAGTCCGGATATTTGGCCTTCAGTGCTGCGCCATCATTATTGTACATCTTGTCTGCATCATCCAGACACGCATTCAGGATAGCCACATAATCGCCCTGCACAGTCAGATTTTTCCCATCTGCTGTGGCTGTGGCGCCGGCTGCTGTGATCAGGGCAATGCTGTCAGCGGCCTGAGCTTCATCGTCCAGGCTCATGGTCACATCAATCTGATATCCGGACACGCCCTGGGCTTCCTGTTTTAAGTCATCAACATAATGGGCAGAGCCCTTGGAAATGGAGTTATACAGGTTGTCCAGATAGGCCATGGCATTATGCCCGTCAAAAAGAGGCTGAAACATAAGAAAAAGGACTATGAAGAAGACAACCAGCAGGGCAATGCCCCCGCCAAAGTCTTTTTTATTGTGAATCATGGATTAGGCCTCCCCTTTGAGCTTCTTGATATTCCCGAAAAATGCCCCAAAAACCCAGATACCAAAAAGGGCAATAACGATGAAGAACAGATACATACCAACTGTATCCATGGTTTTGGCCATGCCAGCCATGGATGCGGGCAGCATCTCCATGCTCACCAGTTTCTTGGGCAGGGCAAAAAACCGGTTCACAAAACCAGCCATAACGGAAATAGCGAAAAATCCGCGAATGGTAATGCCAGGCACAACCTTGGTCACCAAGGCACCAATCTGGATACCAATGAGCGAGCCAAGCAGCATACCCATGGCCAGGGTGTAAAAAATAAAGCCATAAATGGCGTACTGGGTGATCGCACCATAGCCGGCAGTAAAAACGATCTGAAAAATATCCGTGCCCACAGTGGTCAGGGATGATACGCCCAGAATATAAACAAAAATGGGGAAGGTCAGAAATCCACCACCCACACCCATGATACCGGCAGCCATTCCAACCAGAACACCGGAAAGCACCAGAAACAACCAGGAAATCTTGCGGCCACCAGGAATCAGGCCCTGGTCAAAAGTCACCATGGGCGGCAGATTAATGGCCTGCAGCTTCTGGGCAATACCTGTCATGCCTGCGCCTTCCTGGGTGTCATGAGCACCACCCTTGACACCGGCTTTCTTGGCGCTGAAATAGTCATACATGCCGTAAAATCCCAGAAAACCAAGCATAACTGTATAGACTGTTGTGATGAACGCATCACTTAAAACCGGGTTGATATTGTACAACATGCGGTTAATACCCGCGCCCACAGTGGTGCCAATAATAGCGCCGATCAGAAAGACAGCTGCCAGGGGCACTGAGACATTCCCCATTTTCCGGTGCAGTACCGAACCCATAATGGCCTTGGCAAAAATGTGAAACAAATCCGTACCAACAGCCAGAATACCTTTAACGCCCGCACTCATCAGGGCCGGAGCAATGATAAAACCACCGCCCGCCCCGATACAGCCGGAAATAAGTCCTGCACCCACGCCAACAAAAATAGAGACTAAAAAGATGAATATACTGTAGTAGGACGGACTGTACGCTTCTTTACCGCCAATGGCGCTGGGCAGTGCTCTGCCAATTTCATCAGCAAAGGCCCAGCCCCCGAGAATACACGGAATAAGCAACAGGGCCAACAGCCAAATCCGTTTTTTATCGCCCAGGATAATGCGGGCATTTTCCACTTCCCACCGTGCAAAGGACCGCGAGCCCTCCAGCATAAAAGAACCCCAATCTTTAAAAAAACCCATACGTCTTTCCCCTCCTCGTTTATGCAAATCTCGTTTCACTATGATGTTGCGGGTTGTCCGCTTTTTCCTCTGCCACGTTGACTCCGGGTTGCTGCGACCCGGATCACTGCAAGTAATTCATTCAGGTCTGCTGGCTTGGCCAGATATTCAAAAGCCCCCATGGACATGCCTGAAATAACCGCATCTGAATCCCCATGACCTGTAAGCATAATCACTGGTATCCGGGGAAAGGTCATGCGCAGTTCGCGCAGGGTTTGCAGACCATCCATGCCAGGCATACGCACATCAAGGATAATCACATCAATAGGTGTTGTGTGCACAATGCGCAGGCCTTCAAGGCCTGATCCTGCCTGATGCACGGTAAAGGAACGCTTGCGCAGACGCTTGGCCATGGTTTCCCGAAACAGAAGTTCATCGTCTATGAGCAATACTGCAATGGGAGTGGCGGCAGGATCATCCATGGCAATTATCCTTGTCTATTGGAGACGCGAGGCCATTTCCCGCACCTTGGCATCAACAATTTTTTCTTCATGCCGCCGTTTCTTATCCACAGCCTCCATGACCTTACGTACCAGGACATCAATGGCGCAGGGCTTGATCAGGTAGTCAAAAGCTCCCAGGCGCATTCCATCAATGGCAGACTCCAGCGTAGCGTGACCAGTAAGCATAATCACTTCAACCAATGGATAGCGCTGCTTAAAAATCTGCAGCATTTCCATGCCATTGCGTCCGGGCATGTTAACATCGAGAATAATCACTTCGATTTCGTCATGCACGGCCAGTTGCTGCAATGCCTCATCACCACTGCTTGCCAAAAAAATTTCCATATCACGCACGGTCAGGCGCTTTTTCAGAATGGCACAAAACTGCGCGTCATCATCTACAAGCAGGATATTGGCTTCGGTCACATGGTCCTCCTTCCCACGAGTCGCGATTATCCTGGCACGACTGCGATAGACCGGTAAAAGCAAGGCTCATGCCACCAGTAACGTTTTCACCAGTTTGGCCAGAAATATATTTTCCAAATAAAT
>JAAYGZ010000152.1 GCA_012727515.1 Desulfovibrionales bacterium | reverse complement strand
TCTTCTAAAATTTCACGCAAATAGACAGTCTGGCGCTTTTCATTGGGGATTTCAATGCCCACGGTATCGCGCCCTGGAAGTGGAGCCACAATGCGCACGGCCCGAGCTTTGAGAGCCAGGGCCAGATCATCACTCATGTTGGCAATACGGCTGACCTTGATGCCTGGAGCAGGCTTAAATTCAAACATGGTAATCACTGGTCCGGGCTGCGCGCCCTGGACTTCACCCTGAATACCAAAATCTGCAAAACAAGCAGTTAAGGCCTGGGAAAGTGTTTCCAGCTTTGCTTTGGACACAGAAGAGCGCGATGTTGGCACTGACGCCAACAAATCAAGGGGCGGAAGCATTCCTTGTGCAGGAGTCTCAGCAGTACCATGGGCTGGGGCTGGCGTTGGTTTGGTGCTTTTCGGTGCGCGTGGCTTTGTTTGCGATGGAGTGCTTGCCGTTGTCTTGGGTTTTTCTGTCTGCTCATGTGCAGTGGCGCGAGGGGGCAGCAGGTCATGCACCTCTGTGCGCCATTGCACAATTTTGTGTGCCCAGGAGCGGTAGGAAATATTGAGAAGCAGTTGCAGCCCAATAAGCGCCAGGCAGGTTGCGACCAACACAAATCCGATGTTTCCCAGGGCCTGGATAAGCAGTCCAAGCAGGCTGCGCCCAACAAATCCACCACCATACAAGCCTGTACCAGAAAACACATTTTGAGTGGCCAGAAATTCCAGCCAGATCGGAGTACACACTGCAAGTATGCCTCCGCCAAGCCAGCGCCACCACAATGGACGAAATGTCGGGAAAAAAAGCACGGCTGCGCCACAGGCAAAAAAAACAGGCCACAGCCACGCAGCTCCGCCACAGAGATCAACCAGAAAGCCAGCCAGATACGCACCAAAAACTCCGGCCAGATTTTGTGTTGCATGTCCGGCAGCAGCCTGGTGATTAAGGCCTGGGTCCTGGGGAGAGTAGGAAAAAAGCGCTATTGTCGCCAGGGCCAGGGCCAGGGCGCAGAGAAGAGCACATATCTCGCGAAGTAGTTTGTTGCCGTCTGTGGTCATAGGTTAAGCAGGGTGTTGAAAAAAAAGGCCACAGAGGGAATCTCCATGGCCCTGATGCGTTGAGCGTACTATCTTCTGATATGGGTGATGGTTTTCCTGGGGGTTGGGAAAAATGTCTTACTCCCGACCAAGATACTCACCAGATTCAGTATTGACCTTAACCTTGGTGCCAATTTCAATAAACAGCGGCACATTGATCACCAGCCCTGTTTCCAGGGTTGCGGGCTTGCTCGCTCCAGTGACTGTGTCGCCCTTAACGCCAGGGTCTGTCATGGTTACTTCCAGCACCACAGAACCTGACAGTTCCAGGTCCAGGGGGCGCCCTTCGTACAACATGACTCTGTAGGCTGATGCTTCCTTGAGAAAGCCGCCTTTGTCGCCAACCACGCTTTCCTCAATGGAAATCTGGTCATAGGTGGTCATGTCCATAAATGCGTAACTATCACCTTCGTGATACAGGTACTGCATTTCACGTACTTCCAGGTCTGGCCGGGGGAATTTCATGCCAGAGCGAAAATTCTGCTCCACCACTGATCCGGTCAACAGGTTTCTGTATTTGGTGCGCATAAATGCGCCGCCCTTGCCGGGCTTGAAATGGCTACACTCCAGAATTTCACAGGGAGCACCGTCAATCTCAATTTTTCTGCCTTTTTTAAAATCACTCGTAGCTAACATGCGGGTTTTACGTCCTCCATTGAAATGTCCCCACGCTGATGCGTCAGGGCTGTCCCAGATGCTGCACCAGCGCCTGGACAGCCAGTGCATAGCCCAGAAGGCCAAAACCAGCAATACTTCCCAGGCAGTGCCGTGCCATAAGGCTGGTCTGGCGCAACGGGGTGGTCCGGGCATGAACATTGCTGATATGTACTTCCACGCACGGAATTTTAATCCAGGCCAGACAATCTGCCACGGCCAGGCTGGTATGGGTATAGGCCCCGGCATTAAAGACAATGCCATGTATGGTGTTCTGCCAGGCCAGTTCCAGGCGATCAATCAAGGCCCCTTCGGAATTAGACTGAAAAAATGTGAGCTGCACAACATCAGCCTGAGCTCCCAAGACGCTGCGCACCAGGTCTGGCACTGCCTCCATGCCCAGCACTCCATACACGTCTGGCTGACGCTGTCCCAGATGGCCCAGGTTAGGGCCGTTAAGAACCAGAATGTCCACTTATTTGCTCTCAGCCGGTTCAGCCACGGTATCGTTGGGTGCTGGCTGCACAACCACTGTTTCAAGCTGGGCAGGAATTTCGGGCAAGGGTTCTGCCAGTGCTTCAAGGACGGGTTCTTGCGCCGTGATATTCACGGTCAGCAGAAAAAGCAGATCTCCGGCTTCTACTTCTTTTGACGAAGTCAGAATCTCCAGGGAGCAGAGCTTGCCGGTTCCCCCATGTTCTGTGGGCAGGGAGATAGAGTCAGACATGACATGCTGGACTTCGGCCACGCCAATCAGCCGGTACAGCCCTTGTCCAAGTTCTTTAACAGGCTCGGCAATAGCAACAAAAACAGGCAGGTGGCTTGGATTGCGTTGAAAAAACATGCCATAGGCCACGTCTGTCATGCCTGACACGTATCGGTCTTCTTTCAGCACTGTGACCTGGCCACCCAGGCTGGTGTCGCCAATAAAGCGTATCGTAACTTCGAAATTCTGGACAAAGTCGCCTGTTTCAGGATCACGGGTCTGCGTAAGCAGGCCATGCTCTGTGTAGCGTCCCTCAGCATCCAGGGATCTGAAACCGCTGCCTGGAATCAGTGTAAAATCTTTTTCCAGAATTTTATTATACACAGCATGGACGCCGCGCGTGCGTGCTTCTTTCCAGATACCAGCATTCTTGTCCGTGTATCTGGAAAGATCAGTATCATCTAAGCGTAGTTCAATACTACCTTTTTCTTCCAGTACCAGTGGTTCTCCTGTGCTGTCCGTATCAACAGACCGCACTTCTTTACTGCAACTCACTGCCATCAGGAGTATTGTGAGTACCATCAGCAACGTACGCATAGGTTCCCTCCATATTCATGGAATTTCATATTGATAAGCGAGACAATTCTTTCTATCACTGCCTGATCAGTTTGTATTTCGTCAAGAACTCGCACGTGGAGAAAATAGTCATTATGTCGCGCACGGTTATTTTAGAAAAAACAATCTACACCCTTGATCAGTTGCTGGAAATGCCCTTGCCGCAACTTGCTTTGGCCGGGCGCTCTAATGTGGGCAAGTCCTCGCTGCTTAACAAATTGGCCGGGCGGAAAAATCTTGCAAAAACAAGCTCCTCGCCGGGAAAAACACGCAGCCTTAATTTTTACCGCGTTCAACCAGAAGATTTTTATCTGGTTGATTTGCCAGGGTATGGCTATGCGCGTTGCTCCAAAGTTGAGCGGGAAAAATGGGCCGAGCTTATTTCCAGGTATATTTCGCGTACCACGCACCTGGTGGGCGTTGTGGCCTTGATTGACTCCAGACTTGCCCCGCAGCAACTTGACATTGATCTGATTCATTTTGTTGGACATCAGGGCATTCCTGTTTTTCCTGTGTTAACCAAGGCAGACAAATGCAAGCAGCCCCAGCGCAAGGCAACTCAGGCGGCATGGCAGAGGCTTTTGCAGCTTCCTGCTCCGCCCATGCTTGTATCCAGCCATTCAGGCATGAACATGGATAAATTATGGCAATTTTTTCTGGATCAAATTGCAGGCACAGATCCAGCCCCATTGTCTGAGACGCCTGCTCAGGCAGGCAATGAACATTCTGACGCATCCTAAGCCAGATACAATCAGCCCATATACTGGGCGCAAGGAGGACTCATGGCGGTATTTGTGGCTGACCATCCCCTGATCAAGCATAAACTCGGACTCATGCGCAAACATGACATCAGTACCAAAAATTTTCGTGAACTGGCTTCAGAACTGGCCAGACTGCTGACCTATGAAGCCACCAAAGATCTGGAAACAGAGAAAAAAATCATCCAGGGCTGGGCCGGACCAGTGGAAGTGGATGTGATCAAGGGCAAAAAAATTACAGTGGTGCCTATTTTGCGGGCCGGGCTGGGAATGCAGGATGGCGTGCTGGATCTGGTGCCTGGGGCAAAGGTCAGTGTGGTTGGTTTTTATCGCAATGAAGAAACCCTGCAGCCAGTGGAATATTATGTGAAGCTGGCCAAAAGTATCCATAAACGCATGGCCCTGATTTTAGACCCCATGCTGGCCACAGGCGGCACGCTGGACGCAACAATCAGGTGCTTAAAAAATGCCGGATGCACAAGTATTCGGGGCCTTTTTCTGGTGGCAGCGCCTGAAGGTATTCAGCGCATTGCTGAAGCGCATCCTGACGTGGATATTTATGTGGCTGCTGTGGATGAG
>JAAYGZ010000151.1 GCA_012727515.1 Desulfovibrionales bacterium | reverse complement strand
CGCACAGCATAAGGAGTCTGGTAAAAAAATGCTTCCTTGTCCGTGACCTGGTCCGGGCCAATGTGAAAGATCCGTGCCTGCTCTGGCGTCAGCTGTTCCAGAGCTGCCTGCACTGCCTGCGCATCAAAAAAATCCACCCGATACGGACCAAAATGAACATCCTGTACAGGATAGCGCAGCATGGTTCCAGCAGTCATGGCCACATAATTAAAACCACTTACCAGCGGGGCAAACCGAAAATCCATATCCAGCATACGCTGCATCTGGGCAAAGTATTCCTGGCTGATGCCCTGGTTGCGCAGCAGGTCCAGATAGGCAAAAATCGCTGCCACCACTTCATCCCGGTGCCTGTCTCCCTGGTCAGTAAGATCCACATGCACGGTCAGGCTCACCCCATTGCGCAGGGAAGTCTGGTCCGAGCCCACAGTCAGGCCCAGGGCCCAGCCCTGATCCCGCAAAAATTCCACCAGGCTGTTTTGTGTTTCAGTACCCAGCACAGAACTGATGACCTGCAAGGGCTTGGTGCTGAGATTGCCATATTCCTGGGGCAGGACAAATTCCACGCTGATGCTGCGCAACTCGCGCACAGGCCGCACGGCAACAACAATGCCCTGCTCAGATGCTGTCACTGCTGGCACATCAGGCACATGCACCTGAGCATCATTGCGTTGCAGTATCCCAAGGGCAGACCGGGCCAGGGCTTCAAGCCCGTCCAGGGATTGTGGCCCATACAGCACAGCTTTCATCAGATGCGCCGCATACCAGGTGCGGTGAAAACGCAGCAGTTCGTCATGGAGCATACTGCCTGGTTTGTCTGACAGGGTTTCCAGGTTTCCGCCGGTAAACCGCGTGCCCGGATGCGCGGGATGCAGGGTGGACATCATAAGCATGGCCAGGCGCAGGCCATCACTGTGTTTTTTGGACTCCATTTCCGCGTTCACGGCATTGCGTTCTTTATCCACATACATGGGATCAAGGCGCGGATGAGCCAGGGTATCGGCCATGCGACGCACCCCTTCATCAAATGCCTCAGGGTCAAGTTCAATCATGTAGGTGGTAAAGGTGTAGCTCGTGGCAGCATTGGTCTGTCCGCCGTGTGCAGCAATAAAGGCCTGGTATTCTTCAGGGTCTGGATAGTTTTCCGAGCCCAGAAACAGCATGTGTTCCAGAAAATGCGCAAGGCCTGGCTGAGAATCCGGGTCATCAAGGCTCCCCACAGGCACGGCCAGGGCAGCAGCAGATTTTACAGCCCGTTCATCATGCACCAGCAGAACTTCCAGACCATTTTCAAGCACCACGGCCCGGAACTGACGATAATCAGCATCTGGTACACGAATCTGACCTGCCCAGGACGGAACAGCAAACAATATAACACACAGGATAACTCGCCATATTCGCATAAAAAACCTCCATAAGCACCCAAATCCAGCCCTGCGCTTCAACCAGCTCTGCCCTGAGCAAAAATCCGGCCTATAACGCAAACAGCCTGATCCAAACATACACTGTTTCAGACCAGGCTGTTGTAGCAACATGCCAAGTGTGTGTCGATCAGGCCAGGCTAGTCAAGCTTGGCCAGTTCTGCCTTTAAGGCATGATAATAGGTCATGCGCGCTGTCTGGGCGATTTTGGTCATATTCTGCAGCCGGGCAATTTCCGCGTCCACAACGCGCAGATTATTAAGCTGGGCCTTTGCTTCTTCAGTTAAACTATCCAAAGCATAACTTTTGTCGTCCAGAGTAATGGACGGAATGGTCTGTTCAGCCATCTTGTTCTCCTTTATCTTTATGTTATCGCATGGTCGTGTACATCAATCAGTCCTGCCATGCGGACGTATCTCAGCTTTCGCGCAGGGCCTTGTCCATAACTTTCAGAAATGGTTCAAGCAGATAGGACACAATAGTACGCTCTTTGGTCGTCAGATAGCATTCTGCCGGCATACCCGGATACAGATAGGCCTCTGAATCTTTAAGACCTTGTTCATCCACCGTGAGATGCACGATATAAAAAGGCATGTTGCCCATGGAGGTCTGCTGTACCAATTGGTCTGCAGACACATAATCCACTTCGCCGGCAAAACGCGGCGTGGTGCGGCGGTCAAAAGCCGGAAGCATAACCTCTGCGGGCTGTCCTTTATAGACCTTGGCAATATCAGTAGGTGTGATGCGGGCCTCAATAATCAGCTTGGAGTCCTTGGGCACAATGTCCATAATTGGTTCTCCGGCCCGGATCACCGCCGAATTTTCAGAATGAAACATCAGATTCAGCACAATTCCATCCACCGGAGCCACAATATCCAGACGTTTTTGCGAGTCACGAATAGGCCGCAACTGCTCACGAAGCTGGAAAATTTCGTCCGTGACCCGGCTGAGCTCTGTAATCGCTGTCTGGCGATAGCTGTTGTCCAGATCCACTATGCGCAGTTTGAATTCTTCAATGCGCTGCCTGTTTTCTGCAATACTTTGCTGCAAGCTTCCGGCCCGGCCTTCTGAGGTGGAAAGTCGGCGCTCAAGTTCTAAAATCTGTGCCTTGTCAATATATTTATCCTTGAGCAGGCCTTCTTTAGCAATGATTTCGCTTTTCAGACTGGAGATAATATCATTCTGCGCTGCAAGCTCTGCCTGCGCACCTTCTGCCTGCTTGTGCAGCTGTTCAATCTGCGTCTTGTACAGGGAAATCTTGCCCTGTTTATCTCGCAGGCGGGACACAAAAACAGCGTCCTCTTTGTTCCGCGCTTCAATGACATCCGGATCATCCGCAGCATCCAGCATTTCCTGGGGCCAGGTTACTGCCGTATCCAGCTTACTTTCTGCATGAAGCCGTGCGGCCAGGGCAATTTTAGCCCACAAATGGCCCTGGTTCAATGCTACCGAGGCTTCAACCCGTTCGTCACGCAGTTGTACCAGAACCTGACCAGCTTTGACCTCATCGCCTTCGCGGACCAGAATTCTATCGATAATTCCGCCTTCCAGATGCTGCACAATTTTTTTGTTCTGCGAAACCTTGACTGTACCCGGAGCCACCACAGCCCCATGAATGGGCAGAAATGCCGACCAGGCCAGCAAGCCGCCAAAAAAAACCACGATCAATGTTAACCCGGCCACAATAATAGGCCGGGGATTGCTATCCAAAACTTTTTGTT
>JAAYGZ010000150.1 GCA_012727515.1 Desulfovibrionales bacterium | reverse complement strand
GGATAAGGCAATATGCCGTGATAAACTGTAATTTTTTGCTTTGCTTGCTTGCGGTTGCACAGATTTTCTTAGCTACATCTCAAGAAATGGCCCGGTCACAGAGCCTGGATTGGTCTGTAATTCTTCTGGTGTGCCCTGGGCCACGATAATGCCGCCATTGTCCCCACCGCCTGGGCCTAGATCAATGACATGATCAGCCGCAGCAACCACGTCCAAATTATGCTCAATAACAATAACTGAAGCGCCTTTTTCAACCAGTGAGTGCAGCACGGTAATGAGCTTGCCCACTTCGTGCATGTGCAGCCCTGTGGTGGGTTCATCCAGAATATACAGGGTTCCGGGCAGGCTGCGCTTGCCCAGTTCCCGCGATAATTTAATGCGCTGGGCCTCTCCGCCGGACAGGGTTGTGGCTGGCTGGCCCAGGCGAATATATTCCAGGCCCACTTCTTCCAGAACGCCCAGCCGCCGTTCCAAGGTTGCATGGTTGGCAAAAAACACCCGCGCTTCACTGACAGTCAGGTCCAGAACATCGGCAATGGATTTATCCCGGTACAAAATATCCAGGGTTTCGCGGTTATAGCGCTTGCCCCCGCAGACCTCGCAGGTCACAAACACATCAGGTAGAAAGTGCATTTCCACGCGAATCTGCCCGTCACCCTGACAGGCTTCGCAGCGACCACCCCGCACATTAAAACTAAAGCGCCCAGGGGCATAGCCACGTTTTTTAGCATCATGGCTGTTGGCGAAAATGGTACGGATTTCATCAAAAACCTTGGTGTAGGTGGCAGGATTGGAACGCGGAGTGCGGCCAATGGGGCTTTGGTCAATGGAGATGATTTTTTCAATGGCTTCCAGCCCATCAATGCCCTTGATATTGCCTGGATTTTCCACCTTTATGCCCTGGGCCAGGGCCAGATGTTTGTAGAGTGAATCCATAACCAGAGAGCTTTTGCCGGAGCCAGACACGCCCGTAACGCAGACCAGAGAATCCAGCGGAAAACTGGCGTCTATGTCACGCAAATTATTGGTGGTAACTCCGCGCAGGATCAACGCACGATGAGCCACGCGCCGGGAAACTGGCCGGGGAATATGCAGTTCACCGCGCAGGTATTTTCCGGTCAGGGTCTGGGCGCTGTGAACCAGCTCTGTGGCCGGGCCACTAAACACCAGTTCTCCGCCCAGAAATCCAGAGCCTGGTCCAAGTTCCAGCACATGATCTGCTGAACGAATGGTTGGCTCATCATGTTCCACCACCAGCACCGTGTTGCCGCGCCCCTGAAGCTGGCGCAGGGTATTGATAAGACGCTGATTATCCCTGGGATGCAGTCCAATGCTTGGCTCATCAAGCACATAGGTCACTCCCACCAGGCCAGAGCCAAGCTGCCCGGCCAGGCGAATGCGCTGGGCCTCGCCGCCAGACAGGGTGGACATATTGCGTGATAAGCAGATGTATTCCAGGCCCACATTGGCCAGAAATTCAAGACGATGCCCAAGTTCTTTCAGCAAAGGGGTGGCAATTTCCGCCTGCACGCCATGAAAGTTCAGATTTTCCAGCCAGGGAAGAGCGCGGGCAATGGGCAAGGAGCAGAATTCAAAAATGCTTAGCCCATTAACGCGCACTGCCAGGGCTTCAGGGCGCAGCCGTGCTCCATGACAGGCCGGGCAATCAGCGGTTTGGCGGAAGCGTGACAGTTCATCCCGCCAGATGGGGCCTAAGTGCTGGCCTTGCTCTAAAAAATACACAACGCCTGGCCAGGATTCATGCCCATAAAAGAGGCCGTGCCGGGCATGTTCAGAAAATTTTTCCAAAGCCGTGTCCAGGGTAAAGCCCAGTTTTGTGCCCAGACTTTCCAGATCAGCCTGAAAACGCTCCAGGCCACGGCCTTTCCAGGGCAACACAGCGCCCTGGCGCAAAGACAGGCCCTGATTGGGCGCAATAAGCGCAGGCTCATAGTATTCCACAGCTCCCAGGCCAGAGCAGTGCGGACATGCACCTTGAGGACTGTTAAAGGAAAAGAGCTGGGGGCTGGGTTTGGGCAGGCTGATGGAGCACTGGGCACAGACCGCGTCTGTGGAAAAAAACATATCCTCAAGCCCGATAATGGACACAATAAGCCGCCCCTCGCCAGCTTGCAGGCCCAACTCCACGGAATCAGCCAGGCGCTTGCGCATATCCGGCTTGACCACCAGGCGATCCACCACCAGATCAATATTGTGCTTATGGGTTTTGGCCAGCTCTGGCATGGGGTCCAGGTTGAGTGTTTCACCATTGATGCGCACCCTGGCAAAGCCCTGGGCTTTTAGTTTTTTGAACAAATCCGCATGGGTTCCTTTTTTATGCTCCACCAGGGGAGCCAGGAGCATGAATTTGCTTCCGGCTGGCAGGTCAAGAATCTGGGCAATGATCTGATCGCTGGTCTGGGCCTGAATAGGCGCACCGCATTGGGGGCAGCAGGGAATACCCAGGCGTGCGTAAAAAACACGCAGAAAATCATAAATTTCAGTTACAGTGCCCACTGTGGAACGCGGATTTTTGGACACGGTCTGCTGTTCCAGGGAAATGGCCGGGGTCAGGCCCTCAATGG
>JAAYGZ010000149.1 GCA_012727515.1 Desulfovibrionales bacterium | reverse complement strand
GGGACTCTGGAACCTATCTCATAATGCCCAGGTTTCTGCTGTGCGCTTAGTGCGGCCTGAATTCGCCTACGCAACCACGCGCCTTGTCTTGCCCACAGCCTGATGCTAACTTCTGCTGCGACAGGCAACCACACTACCTCCGGAGTCATGCTATGGATCGTTTTTCTACGAGCCTTTTGGGTGAAGCAAAAACTCTGCTTCTGGCCACTGATGGATCGCACTACAGTGACGGCGCTGTACAGGAAGCCATTTTTTTTGGCCAGGCGTGCCAGGCCAGGGTACTTATCCTGCATGTTGTGCCCATTGATGCAGAATCCTTAAAGCAGGCCAATGCCAAGATTATGCATCGCCAGCAGGAACTTTCAGCGTATTTTGCTCAAATCCGCAAAATGGCCCAGGATAGTGGCACAGAGTGCGATATAATTGTGATCGGCTCACCCACGCCCGAACATGCCATTGTTGAACAGGCAAAGATACGAGGGGCAGATGTTATTTTAATGGGTCGTCGGGGCCGGGCTGGACGCCTGTATCTTATCACTGCCAGCATGACCGCAAAAGTGATTAGCCAGGGCTTTCCCATGATTCTGATTCTGCCAGAAGAATCCCTGCTTACCGGAAGCCATGTGCTGGTGGCAGTGGAGGATTCTCCTGGCAGCCGTCTGGCCGTGGAGCAGGCCCTGAGCCTGGGAACATGCTGCGCAACGCTTAAACGCATCACCTTTGTGGCAGTGGCAAAAGCAAAAGCAGACCTGGATCATGCCCGCTCTATGGCTGAACACATCTGTGTGCAGGGTCGGGAGCGCTGCCCGCACCTGCATTTTGAGGGCCTGGCTGAGGCAGGTCATCCTTCAAATGTTATTGTGCGCATGGCTGAAGAGCTGGGCGTGGACATGATTATGATTGGTGGAATGAAGAGTGGTCCCTTGCCGCGCATGTTTACTGGCCGCGTGACCAAAGAGGTTTGCGGCTGGGCGCATTGTGGTGTGTTAGTGGTTACAGCAGGACAGCCTGGCCATACTATTTCCGCAACAAGCACAGAGAATACGACAAAAAATTAGATTGGAAGAATATATGCCCGCACGTTTACTTCGTTTTTTCCCTTTTCTGGCCTGGTTTCCCCTTTCCCCGCTCATTCTTCGTGCGGATCTTATGGCTGGCATTACCGGGGCCTTGATTCTTGTGCCCAAAGCCATGGCCTATGCCCAGTTATCCGGGCTGCCACTGTATTTTGGCCTGTACACTGCCTTTATCCCCGCTATTATTGGCGCGTTATGGGGTTCGTCCAGGCAGTTGGCCACAGGCCCTGTGGCCATTATCTCTTTAATGACCGCAGCGGCCGTGGCTCCGCTGGCTGTTTCCAACACCCCTGAATATATTGGCCTGGCCCTGCTGCTGACCCTGCTGGTGGGGCTTATTCAGCTTGCGCTGGGCGTGCTTAAGTTAGGGACCATTGTTAATTTTGTGGCCCATCCTGTTATTCTTGGGTTTATGAATGCGGCTGCCATTGTCATTGGTCTGTCCCAGTTGGACGCGCTGCTGGGCATTCCTAAAGGTCGCAGCGATTTTTTTCTGGGCGATATCTGGGACATGATGACTCAGCTCACTTCTGTGCATATCCCCACCGTGGGCATGGCTGTTCTTGGTTTTGTGCTGCTGGTGGGGTTAAAGAAAATATCGCTTTTCTCCAAAGTTTCGGTCCTGGCCGCAGTAACCATTGCCACGCTTGTCAGCGCCCTGGTTGGGTATGATCAGCGTGATCAGGGCAATGTGGCAGATATTGTTACGCCGTATGCGCGTGACCTGGTTGTGCGCTTTGAGGAGTGCCAGGTGCGTATTGCCGCTGTTGCAGAAGAAATCACCGTGCTGTCCGCGCAGCAGCGTGCCGCAGAAAAAGATGCTCAGATCTGGCCCGCAGCAGGCTTGCGTCACGAGATTGAGCTGTCCCGTCTTGAATTGCGCTCTCAGGAACGCAGGCACAATGAACTTTTGCGTGAAATACGCAAGCTGCGCCTGGTGCACGCAGAGGAGCAGGGCGTGGAAAAATTGTATGCCCTGGGAACGATTCCCGAGCACATGGTGGCTGACAGCCCTGTTTGGCGCGTTAAAAGCGTGCAGGATGGGCGTATGCAGCTTGCTGGAGGTGGCGATGTGGTTGGTGTTGTTCCGGCTGGGTTGCCGGGGCTGCGCCTGCCGGTTTTCAGCTTTGATGCAGTGGCGCAACTTCTGGTTTCTGCCCTGGTCATTGCTTTGGTGGCGTTTATGGAATCCATTTCCATGGCCAAGGCCATGGCAAGCAAAGTGCGCCAGCATATTGATCCCAATCAGGAGCTGATTGGCCAGGGCCTGGCCAATGTGTGCGGCTCTTTTTTTCAGGCCTATCCTGCATGTGGCTCTTTTACCGGCTCGGCCATTAATCTGCAGGCCGGGGCAAGAACAGGCCTGGCCATGGTCTTTAATGGTCTGTTTGTCGCCATGACGCTCTTGTTTTTCACCCCGTGGCTCTACCATTTACCCAAGGCTGTGCTGGCAGTGATTATTGTCCTGGCCGTGGCCGGTTTGCTGACACCACATGCCTTTGTGCATACGTGGAAGGCAAATCGTGGAGACGGCATTGTTGCACTGGTCACATTTCTGGTGACGTTGCTGGCAGCGCCTCATCTGGATCAAGGCATTATGGTTGGCGTGGCCTTGTCCATTTGTCTGTACCTGTACCGGACCATGGCTCCGCGTGTGGCGATTCTGGGCCGCTATCAGGACGGAACCCTGCGTGATATTCATGTGCATAAGGCCTTGACCACTTCAGGCCTGCTCACTGTCATGCGCTTTGATGGCTCACTGTATTTTGCCAATACCGCTCATTTTGAAGAGGCTGTTCTTACTGCTGTGGCAGACAATAAACAGGCCAGATTTTTCCTTATCATAGGAGATGCCATTAATTTTCTGGATTCATCGGGCGAGGAAATGTTACAGAACCTGGTTGGACAACTGCGGGAAGCAGGCGTGGAGCCTGTTTTTTCAGGACTGAAAAAACAAGTGCTTGATGTTATGCGCACCACCGGACTCTATGACCGGATTGGCGAGAAAAATATCTATGCCACAGAATGCCAGGCCCTAAAAGCCATTCTGGAGCGCCTGGGCCAGGATGCTCAAGATGATGCTTTTTTTGCCCAGGTGGACACCATGACCTGCCCTAATCTTTAAGGGCGGGTCAGCGGGAGTCGCGCTCCCAGTGCAATGCCTTGCGGACTGACCAGGCAGGTATAGGGAAGTATCTGCACCCCGCAGTCCACAGCCTGCCAAAAAAGCCGGGCAAAGGCCGGGTCAATACAATCTGCCGGGCCAAAACACCGTGCATCATTGCGTTGAATAGCCAGAAAAATAGCGACTTTTATTCCCTGCCGGGCCAGGGCAATAAGCTCGCGCACATGCTTTTGTCCGCGTTCTGTCACGGCATCAGGAAACATGGCCACCTCATCTTCCACCATGGTCACATTCTTGGCTTCTATCCAGAGTTCTCCTCCAGGCCCATGCAGGCGTGCATCCAGCCGGGACAAACCCTGGCGTACTTCAGACTGAAACGCCGGATAGGCCGCAAACTCCGGCACGGCCCTGGTTTCCCAGATCCGGCGTAACAAACGGTTGGGCGTGGCTGTGTTCACGCCTATCCACTGCTTGTGCGGGCGCACCAGTTCCAGGGTGTAGGGCAGCTTGCGTTTGGGATTGGAGGCTGGCGAGATAAAAACATCCATGCCCGGGCGCAACAGACCCAGCATGGAGCCGGAATTATTGGTGTGAATAGTTACTGGCTTGTTCTTGACCACCACATGAACAAGAAAACGCTTTTCACGAGCCACAAAAACAGCCTGGCAACTGTGGGGAGGAAAGGGTAGAAATGGATTCATGTTTTGCTTGATTTTATGTCAGATTATTGACAGGCAGAGTAATCAATATCATAGACAGATTAAGGAACGTACTGATTAATGCTGTTAATGCAAAGAGCGCGATGCTGCTTGGCGTAATATGCTGAAATTCATTAGCAAGTAATGGATTCTGGCTTGTTTTCCGTCTTGCGTGCCTGTCCTCGAATAACGCATTTCATTGTGATCAGGATGTTCAGAGGTTCATTTTTCGGAGCAAGACCATGACATTTGATACCTGTGGGATAATTGGGAACAGTTCTGCCTTGCAAGGAGTATTTCGCATCCTGGCCAAGGTGGCTCCTTCTGACAGCACTGTTCTGGTGACTGGCGAATCAGGCACGGGCAAAGAACTTCTTGTGCGCGCCTTGCATCGCAACAGCAAGCGAGCTGAAAAACCTCTTGTACCGATTAACTGTGGGGCCATTCCCAGAGAATTGCTGGAATCTGAACTTTTTGGCCATGAAAAAGGGGCCTTTACCCATGCCATTCGCACCAAGGTCGGACGCTTTGAACTGGCCCAGGGCGGCACGGTTTTTCTGGATGAAATCGGCGAAATGGATTTGGCCCTGCAAGTCAAAATTTTGCGCGTACTTCAAGAACGGGAGTTTGAGCGCGTTGGCGGCACCAAAACCATCAAGGCAGATGTGCGCGTGATTGCAGCCACAAATCGGGATTTAGAAGAAGAAGTGAGTAAAGGCACATTTCGAGAAGATCTGTTTTATCGCCTCAATGTCATTCCTTTGATTCTGCCGCCGCTCAGAGAGCGTGGCCCGGATATTCTGACCCTGGCCCGTCATTTTTTAGCTCGATTTTGCACTGAGCACCGGAGCAGTGCTCTGGAGCCAAGTCCAGAAGTCAACGCTATCCTGCAGAACTATTCCTGGCCAGGCAATGTGCGCGAACTGGAAAACTTCATGGAGCGCATGTCTATTTTATGCGATGGAGATCAGATTTCTGTGGCTGATCTTCCGGATAAAATTTTGCGTGAAACAGGAGTGGAACTGCCCCCGCCTGCATTAGTTGCTGAAACAGGCGGCTTTCGCTGGCCTGAGTTGAGTGATCTGCGCGAGCACCAGTTAGGACTCAAAGAATTTTTGGATCACATTGAAGATCGCCTTCTTGCACAAGCCTTAAGCGAGGTGGATGGCATTAAAAACAAGGCCGCGGAACTTTTGGGAATTAAGCGCACCACATTGATTGAAAAACTGAAAAAAAAGAATATGCTCTGAGTTCAAGCCCATTTCTTGCATACGAGCACACGTGCGTACTCCATCATTTTTTTCTCTTTTCTGGCCTTGGGCCATTATTATCCTGCTTTTTGGAAGTTGTCCTGCGGCCTATGCTGCCACTGCAACCTGGACGCAGGATCAAGACGCCGAACAACTGGTGCTGCGTTTTGATTTTCGTTTGTTGGAAACCACCCCGCGCAAAAAAAAATCTGCCCTGCTCCTTCCGGTGCGCTGGAGTTTCTGGCAGCGCGAACGCAAACCCAAGCCTGTTGATTTTTCATCCTCAGCCCTGTTGGAACATATCACAATAACACAAGAAGGCATTGAGATTGCCACTCAGTCTGCAGACTTTACCTTTACAGTCACAACACGGCCTAAAACCAAAGAACTGGTGCTTATTTTTCGTGCTCCGGCAATCACAGCGGCCCAGCAGGCCAATGCAACGAGTGAGCAGAATGCGACATCGGAAGAGGCCACAGCACCGCTATCAAATGCTTCTCATGCTGCACCAACTGATCTGGAGATTCTGCCCAGCACAGTCATTCTGGACGCCAATGCGACCGGCGAGATCAATGCGACCAATGCAAGCTACAAAATTGAAGAAGTAGCGCCTTTTGTCCCTCCTGCATCAGATGAAGATCCTGGCCCAGGAAAATCTTCATTGCGGACCAAAGTTACGCGCCAGGAACGTGCATCGCAGGCAACGCCTTGGCCCGCATCGGAAGAGCCTGGCTCTTTTCGGGTGCGCCAGGCCATTACGCGTGACACCCCCATGCCTGATAACGCCACAATGTCTGAACATAGCTTCGTGCCTGAAAATGCCTCAGCCCAAAATAACTCCGCGCCTGAAGCAATGCCTGAGATCAGCACCATGGATGCTCATATAGATATGGATGCTGATACTGCCCCTTCGCAGGATGCAATACCAGCAGACCTGCCCCATGAAGATGCAGCGCCTGACAGCCCTGTATATCCGGCTCATGGCGCAGATATTTCAGATGAAACACAGGACACCAGGGCTGACGTCACGCACAACGCGAGTGCGGCCAGTGTGCCTGCTGATACACGCGAGGACAATAGCACTGCTTTTTTTCTGGACAATGAGACAGAAGAAAATGCCACTCTCGCGTCCCAGCACCATGACTATGAACCAGCCTTTGCTGCATTTCAGGACGCCCTGGCCAGTGGCAATGTGGAAGCAACCAGGCTGGCCATGATTCCTCTGCTCCAGGCTCCTGTTCCTTCGGCCATGCGTGAAGCAGTGCTTTATGGATGGGCTGATCTTCTGATGCGCAATAGTCGTGGTGCATCAGGGGCTGATTTCCGGGCCATTGAAGAAGCCTATCTCATGGCCATGAACCATGATCTCCGCTCTCCTCGTATGCCTGAAGTGTTGCATGATCTTGGCTATTTGCATCTGACAGCTGGCAACGGCCCGGAGGCCAGGGCTTATCTGGGCCTGCTGCGCAAACGCTATCCTGATGATCCGCATACGCCAATGGCTGATTTGTATTTGGGCCAGTATTACATTGATCGTGGGAATTATCAAAAAGCTGCTGATTATTTTCAATATGTTATGCAAAAGTATCCGCAGAGCGAATTTATTGCTCCGGCCACAATTGGTTTGTTCAAGTGTATGCTTGAATTAAAGTACACGGACAAAGCATTTGAGATGCTCAATGAGATGGAACAGCGGTGGCCTGCTTCTGCGCTGCGCGATCCGCAGTTTCTGCTCACAGCAGGGCTTGTCTCATTGCAGCATAATCAGATGGACAGGGCCAAAGAATATTTCTGGCGCTACTACAATCTTTTTCCCAAAGCAGAGCAGCGCAACACAGCACTGGCGCATATCGGTGACATTCTGCTTTCCCAGGGGCAACATGCTGGTGCCCGTGAAGTGTATGAACAGATTTTAGCTGATTTTCCAGGCACAGATGCTGCGCTGGTGGCCTTGATGCGCCTGGCAGAGGAAGGCATCCTGGATGAGACAAATCCACGCGATGCAAACTCTCCGTATCCAGAGCGACATCCGCAAAAAATTTATGAGCGTATTCTGCGCGATCCAGATAGTCCGCTGGCACCCATTGCCCGCCTCAAGCTCGCAATGTGGCATTACAATGATAAAAATTATGCCCGGGCGCTCTCAGAGGCTGAGCAGTTTTTGCGTGATTATCCCAGGCATGAATTGGTTCCCAAGGCGCGTGAAGTTGGTGATCAGGCCATGTTTGACTGGATTGCCCAGGGTATGCAGGAACAGGATTTTGCAGGCGTTATTTCTGCCTGGAACCAGCACGGACAATGGTTCGGGGAGCAAGGGCCTGAACAAAGCCTGCGGTTGGCAATAGCCAGTGCATTTTTCAGAGAAAATAAAACAGAGCAAGCTGTGGAATTAGCCTGGCCCTTTGTTTTTGGTGACCTGCCGCATACAGAATTTTCCGAACAGGCCATGGATTTATTGCTGTCCACAGCAGTAGAAGGTCAGGACTGGCCAGGGGTTCTGGATATTGCCCAGCATGTTCGTTCCTGGCCCCTGGCGCAAACACGACAACGCCAGGTGGATTATGCAGCGGCTCTGGCCCATGAAAATTTGGGGCAATATGCCCAGGCCAAGTCATTATGGTCCAAGCTTTCAACAGACCTGGAACTTGGTGAAGAGCAGCGCACCTATGCCCTGTACTTTCTGGCGCGCACTGCCATGGCCGACGGAGATGCGGAACAGGCAGATATTATTGGCCAGGAAGCCTTGGCTGCATTGCAAAAAAGCAATACAGACACGGCAAAAATAAAAGAAATGCTGGATATGCTGAGCCGTATCGCTGAGAGCAGAGGGCGTATCTCCGATGCATTGGCCTGGGCCAATGAATATGAGGGCTTTGTGCGTGAAGACGACGGGGAGTGGCCAGCACTCACCTATCGCAAGGCTCTTTTGTTCAGGAAAAATAATGACCTTGCCCAGTGGCGAACATTACTGGAGCACATCATAGCCAAAGCGCCTACATCATTATACAGCCGCATGGCGTCAACAGAGCTGGAAAGCATACGCCTGGAGCAGGAGCTTGGCAAAATTCGTTAAAATCAGCACCACATTATGAGGAGAAAAATATGGCAGAGCACACGCATGTGATGGACCGAGAACCCTTTGTGGCAGGACAGTTTTACCCGGCCCAGCATGAGCAGTGGGTACACGCTGTTCAGGAGTATATGCAGGGGCAAACAGAACGAGAGGCCTTTTCCAAACTGGTTATGGTCCCCCATGCAGGCCATGTTTTTTCCGGAAAAGTAGCAGGCTCTACCCTGGCCCAGGCCCGTTTGCGGGATACAATTCTGCTTTTTGGCCCCAACCATACTGGTCTTGGCGCTCCGCTTGCTGTCTGGCCAGATGGACAGTGGCAGCTTCCTGGGGCCTCTGTGCAGGTTGATTCAGAACTGGTGCAGGCTCTTCTTGCTGCTGAGCCTGCGCTGCGGGCAGACCGCGCCGCACATATGCAGGAGCATTCTTTAGAAGTTGTGCTGCCATTTTTATGGGTTAAAAATCCGCATGTGCGCATTGTACCCATTGCAGTGGGCGATCCGCGTCCTCATATTCTGGCCGGGGCAGCGGCGAAAATTGCAGAATTCATGCAGTCTGCGCAGCGAGATTTCAGCATTGTGGTCAGTTCGGACATGAATCATTTTGCGTCTGATACCCAGACCCGCGAGCAGGACGCCAAGGCGCTAGATCGCATTACTGCCCTGGATCCCATGGGTTTTTATGGCGTTATCCGCGAAGCACAGATTTCTATGTGCGGAGTGCTGCCCATGACGCTGGCCATGCACCTGGCCAATATCACCGGGGCTAAAAAGGGCGAAGTTGTGGCCTATGCCACATCTGGAGAAGTAAACGGAGATATGAACCGTGTTGTTGGCTATGCCGGGGTGATCATTGAATAAAAAGTGCGCCAGGCCCTGACTTTTGATGGTCAGTGTCTGGCTGCCATGAACCGCGCTACCGAGGCCAAGTATATCACTTGGTTAGCACAATTACAACTTTGTGCTCTGCGCTGTATCGTTGGCGTGCCTCACGTCCTTTTTTAGACCCAGCCTGGTTTGATGTTTCTGATCACAAGGCTCGCAGAGCAAATCCTCAATGCGTCAAAAAGTTAGCTCTAGTTTATTTATTCAAGCGTAATCCATCTGGCTTACTGCAAAAAATAGCCTACCTATACAGCCTGAAGTGCTCAGGCCTGGGCGTATGCTTCCCAGAGCTATCCACGTACTACACACATTTTCTGTATTCAGCCTCACAAGTATCAAAGCCTGTGAATATGTTGCAATGACATGGTTGACAGACAAAGGGTACACAGAATAGTGGCTAACTTGTAGTTAGTCATAGCTAATCAAATTTGAGTTCAGAAGGCACAACATAAGATCATTTTTTTGAAAAAAAGAAGTGTAGGCCTTAAAATTTTGTAGTCTGTCTGGTTTAGCTGGTGCCCACAGGGAGCCTTTATAGGGCCATGCAGGCACAGAAAAGAGAGATGCTGTTTAAGCAGGAGGAAAGAATGAATATGTTCATGGACACAGCACATATCGGGGGGAGCGCCGAGTGTGGGCAGAAATCTCCAACGCGCAGAAAAATATGGGAAATTGATCAGGCGTTCCGCTGTCC
>JAAYGZ010000148.1 GCA_012727515.1 Desulfovibrionales bacterium | reverse complement strand
GTGCCCCGACTCTTGCAATAGCGAATCATTTTTTCAAAAAGCACAGAACCCAGGCCCGTGCCTTTCATGTCTGAACGCACAATAATGGCAAATTCTGCTGCGGAATTGTCCGGCTTGGTGGATGTACGCACCACGCCCAGGGTTTGCGATTCACCATCTACCATGTGTGTGGCAATAAAAGCCATTTCGCGGTCATAGTCGATCTGAGTGAACTTAGGCATATCGTCCAGCACAAAATGCTGCACCAGACCAAAAAAACGCAAACGCAGATCCTCTTCTGACAAGCTGTGGATAAAGGCCAGATGAGCTTGCGCATCTTCCGGGCGTATGGGGCGCAGCAAGATCTGATCGCCATTTTTCAAGCGCACATGCTCTTCCAGTTCGCGTGGATAGGGGCGAATGGCCAGACGATCCGGGCCTTTGCCTGTGGCGGGCTGAATCCAGATCCGTGCCCCCAAAGCCAGCACGCCTTTGTCATCGGCAAAAACAGGATTTACTTCCAGGCTCACAATTTGTGGCACATCAATGACCAACTGACTGATCTGAATGAGAGCCATGCAGATATCATCTATATCAGCCGGTGTTTGCCGCCGCGAGCCTTCCAGAAGTTTGAAGATCCGGGTGCGTGAAATGAATTCCCTGGCCAGGCCCATGTTCAGCGGAGGCAGGGCCACGGCCTGATCATTGATGACCGGAGCAGCCACGCCGCCATGTCCAAAGCGCAGGACCGGCCCAAAGGTGGTATCTGTGAATACAGACATAAAAAGCTCGTGTGCCCCAGGCCGACGGCCCATTTTCTGGACAGTAAAGCCCTCAATATACGCATTGGGCACCTGGGCATGAACGCGGGCGGCCATATTGGCTGCTGCTTCAAAAACCAGATCCGGTGTGGTCAGCCCAAGCGCAATGCCACCAATGTCAAAGGGATGACTGATCTGGGGCGAGCGAATTTTTAGGGCCACTGGAAAACCAATTTCCGAAGCTGCGTCCACGGCCTGCATGGCTGACTTGCAAATGCGCGTTTCCACCACGGGCACGCCATATGCCGCCAGCACCAGTCGTGCTTCTTCTTCGGATAACTGGGTGCGGCCCTCGGCCAGGGCGTCCTGGATAATCTCTGCGGCCCGGTTCGTATCAGGGAAAAAATCCGTGGCCAGAGAATCAGGCGTCTGCATAAGAATCTGCTGATTACGCTTGTAGCGCAGCATGTGCAGGTACGCGAGCACAGCCCGGCCAGGACGGTCAAAAACAGGGATGGATGCTTCGTCAAAAATATCCTTGGTAGATTGCACGGTTTCTTCGCCCAGCCAGTTTGCCAGCACCAGACAGCGGCTTGTTTTTGCCACCTGAGCCACGGCACGGGCAATATCAACGCTTGGCGCTCCCTGAAAAGGCACATGCAAAATCAGCACACAGCCCACGTCCTTGGCCCGCACCAGGATGCTCAGAACCTGGGCATACATATCTGCGGTAGCGTTATAGGGCAGGGTAATGGGATTGTCCGAGCAACGCTCCTGGCCCAGAATATCTTCCAGTTTGAGCTGGGTTTCTTCAGCAATACGCGCCAATTGCCCTCCACCATCCACCAAGGTGTCAGCGGTCAGCAGGCCAATGCTCTGTCCATTGGTCATGATGGCCAGGCCATTGCCACGCAGGGGCTTGTAATTGGCCAGGGTTCGTGCGCCTTCAAAAAGTGAGTCAATATCATCCACACGCACCATGCCCGCGCGGCGAAAGGCAGCATCATAAATAAGATCAATATCGCTTTCTGCCAGCTCTGCCGCAGCATCACGCAGTCTGCACGGCAAGCGGCGAGGACGGATAACCAGAATAGGTTTGTTGCGGGCGCTGGCCCGGGCAGCAGACATAAAACGCCGGGCATCCTGAATGGTTTCCACATAAAGCAAAATGGCCTTTGTGGCCGGATCAGAGCCCAGGTAATCAAGCACGCTGCTGAAATCCACATCAAGCTGACTGCCCAGCGAAACACAATGAGAAAAACCAACGGTATTGGTCTTGGCCCAATCCAGAACCGATTCAAACAAGCTGTCCGACTGGGTTACAAAGGCAATACGCCCTTCTTTGGCGCCCACGCGGGACAAGCTGGCATTAACCCCTGAGCCGGGAACAATCATGCCCAATGACCCAGGCCCTAACACCCGGATATTTTTTTCCTTGACCACAGCCCGGATTTTTTCATCCACTGCGGCGCGCTCTACAGATTCAAGCAACGCATAGTGCGGGTCCATGATAATGGCGGCATGAGTGCCGTTATCCGCCAGATCTGCCAGAATCTCCGGAGCCTCGTGCGCAGAGGAACACAAAACAGCCAGGTCCGGCGTCAAAGGCAGGGCCGCGATATTGACATAGGACAAGACTCCGCGAATAGCTTCCTGAGCACCAGACACAGGCAGCACTGGTCCTAAAAATTTTCCTGACATCAGATTATGCATTAACATGGCGCTGACGGAATTTTCGTCTCGTGATGCGCCGATAATGGCCAGAGAATTGGGCTTAAACAAGTGCTCAAGATATTTTACGCTCATCTTCTGAAAAACTCCGTTTACCGACTGCCTCGGGTCGGTGGTTCCGTTAACCGCCAATTTTGGCCATTTACCAAAAAAAAGAAGAAAACAAAATTCATTTCTTTTATGCGGATTGCACGTTAGGATGCGCTGTATTCACACTTCAAAGCACTAAGGAGAAAACCCATGTCCCATGAAAATATCCAGAGCCTGCTCCATGAACAACGCCTGTTTGCCCCACCTTCTGCCCCCAAAGCCCATGTCCCGGATATGGCTGGCTATGAAAATCTGTGCCGCCAGGCAGACCAGGACCCGGAAGGTTTCTGGGCCAAACGCGCCCAGGAACTGGTAACCTGGTTTCGCCCCTGGGATAAAGTATTAGAATATGATTTTTATCATCCTGAAATCAAATGGTTTCAGGGCGGGCACCTTAATATCAGCTACAATTGTCTGGACCGCCATGTGGAAAATGGCCTGGCTGAAAAAACAGCACTTATCTGGCAGGGCGAGCCTGAAGACGATGTGCGCCATATTTCCTATGCTGAACTGCTGGCTGAAGTGATCCGCTTTGCCAATATCTTGAAAAATCTTGGTGTCAAACGGGGCGACAGGGTTGTGATTTATATGCCCATGATCCCGGAACTGGCCGTGGCCATGCTGGCCTGTACCCGTATTGGCGCTGCACATTCTATTGTTTTTGCTGGTTTTTCTGCACAAAGCCTGCAAAACCGCATTCAGGACTGTCAGGCCAATGTGGTTGTCACTGCTGATGCTGTGCTGCGCGGCGGTAAAAAAATTCCCCTCAAAAGCAACGTGGACGAAGCCCTTACGGTCTGCCCTTCAGTGCAGCACTGTGTGGTTGTCAGACGCGCCTGCATAGATGTGACCATGGTTCAGGGCCGCGACCAGTGGTGGCATGACCTCATTGATGACGACTCCTTGCCCGGTGCGTGCCCGTGCGAGGCCATGGACGCTGAAGACCTCATGTTTATTCTCTACACCAGCGGCTCCACTGGCAAGCCCAAAGGCATTATGCACACCACGGGCGGATACCTGACCTACGCAGCACACACCGCGCAGATTGTCTTTAATCTACATGAAGATGATGTTCACTTCTGCACGGCTGACGTAGGCTGGATCACCGGACACAGCTATATTGTTTATGGTCCACTGGCCCTGGGCATGACCACAGTCATGTTTGAAGGTGTTCCCTCGTATCCGGACCCGGCGCGTTTCTGGCAGATCATTGAAAAATTCAAGGTGACCAGTTTTTATACCGCACCCACAGTGATCCGCGCCCTGATGCGTGAAGGCGCGCAATGGACGCAGAAAAATGACCTGTCCTCCCTGCGCGTTCTGGGCAGTGTGGGCGAGCCCATCAACCCCGAAGCCTGGATGTGGTATTATGAGCATATCGGCAAATCCAAACTGCCCCTTGTGGATACCTGGTGGCAGACAGAAAATGGCGGCATTCTCATTTCTGCTCTGCCCTTTGCCACTCCGCTCAAACCAGGTTCTGCTGCTCGTCCCCTGCCGGGCATACACCCCCAGGTTGTCACGGCTGAAGGCGAACCAGCCGCGCCCAATGAAGGAGGCCATCTGATTATTGATCGGCCCTGGCCTGGCATGCTGCGTGGCGTGTTTGGAGATCCTGAGCGCTTTAAAAGTCAGTATTTTGACCGCTTTCCCGGAAAATTTGAAACAGGCGATGGCGCCCGCCAGGATGAAGACGGATATTTCTGGATTATGGGCCGCTTAGATGATGTTATTAATGTTTCTGGCCATAGGCTGGGCACAGCAGAAATTGAATCTGCACTGGTTTCTCACCCTGCTGTGGCTGAGGCCGCTGTGGTTGGTATGCCCCATGATGTTAAGGGCCAGGCCATTTATGCCTATGTGACCCTGCGCGCTGATGCTGATGAATCTGACGAGCTGATCAAAGATCTGCGCAATCATGTGCGCAAAGAAATCGGCCCCCTGGCCTCGCCTGAAGTCATCCAGTTCACCACCAGCCTGCCCAAAACCCGCAGTGGCAAAATCATGCGCCGGGTCTTGCGTAAAATTACCTCTGGCTCCACGTCTCTTGAAGATTTTGGTGATACATCCACCCTGGCTGATCCATCAGTTATTCAGGATCTTATTGCTGGACGTATTGTTAAATAAGCATTCCTTTAAACATTCTCTCCCTCCTGGCGCAGGCGTGTCTTTCGGGGCACGCCTTTTTTCTTGAGTCCCGATAAAAAAATACCTGTCAGGGGAATGCCGTATTGCTTGAAGGCACTTTCTTGGCGTATCCTTGGCACACGGCCCTGATCAGCAAATCAGCGCTCCTTGTTTTTTGTACTGGTCTGGCCTAGACAAACAGAACTTTTCTATGCCTGTATTCTGTACTTCGGGCCAGGCCCGACAAGGAGAACATATGTCCACTATCCAGACCCCAGAGACCACCATCCCAAGCCTTGGTCCATGTAAGGTTCATAACCCGCTGCCCTATTGCCAATACATTGATGACAGCCAGAAAATGCAGACCTTTGTGCCTGGCGATATGCTTGATGCCGAGCAAACAGAGGATGTGGTCTGCCAGTTTGAAGAAGCCGGACCACGTGAGCGTATTTATTTTGATCCGCCCAAGACCAAATGCGCCATTGTCACCTGTGGCGGACTGTGCCCGGGTATCAACGATGTCATTCGCGCCATTGTCATG
>JAAYGZ010000147.1 GCA_012727515.1 Desulfovibrionales bacterium | reverse complement strand
TGCCACTGCGCATCAATATCCATGGCTGTAGCAAAAACAGAACGCACTGTTTCAGGAATAAAATCCATGCCGCGCACAGAACCCTTTTCAATCACTGCGTCCATAATTTTTTCTGAATAGCACCCTGAGTCATGCAAGGCCTGAACAAAATAGCTGTTTGCTTCGGGCAGCTTTTCTCCGTCCATGACCTGACGCACAAAACACAGGGCAAAAAGAGGCTCAATGCCTGAAGAACAGCCCGCAATAATGGATAGTGTACCTGTTGGGGCAATGGTTGAAGTGGTGGCATTACGATATGGCCCCAGGTTCTGTTCTTTGTAGAGTGATGTTGCATAGGCTGGAAACGCTCCGCGCTCTGCAGCCAGTGCTTTGGACGCGGATTTGGATTCTTTTTGCACAAAATCCATCATGGTTTCAGCCAACTGAATGGCCCGGCGACTGTCATAGGGTAGCCCAAGCTGATAGAGCAGATCAGCCCAGCCCATGACGCCTAAGCCGATTTTTCGATTTTGGCGTACAGTTTCAGTAATCAGCTCAAGCGGGTAGGCTGACGCATCAATAACATTGTCTAAAAAACGCACACTTAGGTGAATAATGGTACGCAGCCGCTCCCAATCCACCTCTGGTTTTTCATCCACAATGCGCACAAAGCGGGCTAAGTTAATAGAACCCAGATTACAGGCCTCATACGGGAGCAAAGGCTGCTCCCCACATGGATTTGTGCTTTCAATTTCGCCCTGATCAGGAGTGGGGTTATCTCGGTTAATGCGATCAAGAAAAATAATGCCCGGATCACCACTTTCCCAGGCCTTGCGCACCAGCAGATCAAAAACTTCACGCGCGCGCAGAGTCTGGGATACTTCTCTGGTATGCGGCGCAACCAGATCATATTCTTCATCATTTTCCACAGCCTGCATAAATCGTTCTGTTAAGGCCACGGACAAATTAAAATTATTCAAATCTCCATCGCGCTCTTTTGCCCGAATAAATTCCAGAATATCAGGATGATCCACGCGCAGGATACCCATATTTGCTCCACGCCGTGTGCCACCCTGCTTAACCTGCTCAGTTGCGGTATTAAAAATTTTCAAAAAGGAAATTGGTCCGGATGCCACCCCGCCAGTGGAACCTACCCGACTGTCCTTGGGCCGGAGGCGAGAAAAAGAAAATCCTGTGCCTCCGCCTGATTTATGAATGAGCGCCGCATTTTTCACTGCGTCAAAAATCTCATCCATGGAATCCCCAACCGGCAATACAAAACATGCTGCAAGTTGGCCCAGGTCTGTCCCGGCATTCATCAGGGTTGGCGAATTGGGCAGAAAATCATTTTCTGTCATCATGGTATAAAAAACCCGGGCCAGATCCTCTTTTTTCCAGGTGGATGCCGGGTAATTCTGCTCCATGGACGCAATGTATGCAGCCACCCGCCAAAACATTTCGCGTGGCGTCTCCGTGGGCTTGCCATCTAAGCCTTTACGCAAATACCTTTTTTTTAACACCACTTCAGCATTAGAATTTAAGACAACATCAGGCAGGTCAGCAGGCATGGGCATCAGAGTCATATTTTCCTCATAAATATGGGCACAAAGGTTATGTGGGCAACGTACAAAATTGCTTTGAATACGCAATTAATTACAGTTAATATGCATAGTTATACATAAACAAATCAAAGCACAGCGCAACAAAAATCAAAGAGTCAATGGTAGTGGCTGCCTGGGGCACGGTCAAGCACAGGGTAAGGTTCATCACTTCTCCTGTATATTCTGTACGGCAAAGAGACGTTCAAAAACAGGAGGATACATTCGATAAATAAAAGGCTGATCCTTGCGTCGGACCAGGGCCCCATCATGGTGAGGACTGCCTTCCAGAGTTATATTTTCTGTGTCTGTCACAATATCCATCTGATATTGTGGCGCATCAAGCATAGTTCTGACAGGATCATCTGGTGTCAGAGCAGCAAAAACAGCCACCCGGCTTAACGCTGGCAGCACTGCCTCCAAAGATTCCCTGGATAGTTCCTCCCCTGCAATATGTTGCACTGCCCAGGGACTGGTAGTGGCTGGTGCATCTGAAGTGCGAACAAGCATTGCTTCTGATCGTGGTGTTTTCAGACGGACAGATTGAATTTTGTCTGGATGAAATGCAGCCAGTGTTGTTTCCAGCCAGAACTGCTCTGACCAGGCCGCCCCATAGGCTCCAAGCTGGGTTAAAATAGTGCCAGGCACAGCATAGATGGCTGGCCCATCACCCACGCGCAAAAAAACTGTCCGAAAGTCACCCTGACCAAAATACAGACAAAGCTGTTCTGCTCCCTGGGCACATAAACTGACCTGTAGGGCCTGGTCCGTGACTAATCCGAATTGCTCCCACAAATCCGCACCTTCAGCACGTATTTCCCCACGCAGGTCAGCAATGGCCGCAAGAAGCTGTTCGATATGCTGGGCATTGGCCGGGGCTCCGCCCAGGGCAGGCAGTTCCCAGTGGCCATCTTTTTTTTGCACCTGCACTGTCACGCTCTGAGGCTTGGAAAATTCCAGGCTGTCAATGGCGTTTAAATCCAGATGGGTAGGGATAAAGCCATGCAGTGAACTGGCAGTCATTAAATGTTCTGGCGGCTGCACCAGAGTGCGATACCACAACGCAGCACTCAAAATAGCCAAAAGAAGAATAAGAACGCTGAATGTACGCATATTCATGATATTTTCTCCAGAGTCCGGGCAAAAACATGCCTGCGACGAATGCGTGTCCAGGCGCGGAGCACAGCAAAGGCAGTGATACATAATGTTGGTAAGCAATAGGCCAATACTTTCCACAGCATGGCCTGCTGCGGGCCAATGTCAAAAATAGCCCTGGATACTGGTTTCTTACCTCTGATGTGCAGTAAATCAGGGCCAAAAGCCAGGTAATCAACAGTATTGAGCAGGAAATCAATATTGTTTTCCAAAAGGTCATTGCCAAACATGGTTGCCCCACCAATCAGCACCAACTCACCTGGATGAAGTGCGCGCTCCAGGGATTGCTCAGGCAGTTCGCTATGTTCTGCATTGTCTGGAATTGGTTCAGTATTGGGCGGAAACTGACCGCGCAGACTCAGGGCAACAGGTCGTGCAGCAAGGCCTTCCTGAGGCGAAGTAAGCAAGGCCTGGGTCAGCGCTTCAGGTTGGTCTATCAGCCAGGATTTATTACTTGAAGACATTAAGACCGTGGCTTCTATGCCATGTTGTGCCAGTACATCCTGATTACAGGTCAGGGCAGAACCCCAAAGATAGAAAAGATTTTCAAGTCGCGCTGTAATTGGCTCATCAGGATTCATGGCGTTTTTGGTCAGCACAATATGAATGGGCAGATTGAGGTTTATGCCTCCGCCAAAAACCTGATCAACCTGGCTCCGTGCCACACGAACAGGTATTGTCTGCTCATCCATGAGCACCTTGGGTTCCACACCAACACCAAGGGCAGCCAGCACATCATCCAGGCCAGAATCCTGGTCGCTGCGCTGCACCACAACAGTGCCTTGGCGCAGATCATATTCCCAGTGCTGGGCCTGTATTGCCAGCATGGTTTTTTGGCCCCTGGCCAGAGCTTCGCCTAATTCCCAGGCCTGGCGCTTGCTCCATTGGTGTGGCTCTAAAATAAGCAGAACATCTGCATCGACTGGCAGCACAGTATGTTCCTGAGCCAACACATCACGAACCTGATATTTTTCCTGCTCTAAAACCTGCCGCACCAACGTATACTTTTCTCCACCCAATAAAGCTACAACAGGCTGTTTTTCCAAAGAAAGGCGAAATATAGTGGACATAATCGCAAATTCTAATTCACGTAATGAATCCGGAACAATGTTCGCTAAAATTTCTTCAGGTTTATTCAGATACGCCACGCCCAGTGATGAGTAGATAAGATTACTTACAGAACCTGTCTGGCGCAAGGCTGATACGGAAAAAGGTTCAACACCTTTTTCAAGCATACGTTTTTCCAGAGCATTTTCCGTGAGTTTATGCTGGTCCAAAGAAGTTCCAAGCACGTTGCTGGCGCGCATATGGACACGGGAAAAAGAAAATTTCCCACCACTGGCACGTTGTAGTTCTTCTAAACGGTCAAGTACATCGCGCTCTAATGTTTTTATTTCCGTGGGCATGTCTTCTTCAGGTGTAACATAGTACGTTACCTGAACAGGGGCTTTGAGTGCAGCAAGAATACGCTTTGAAGCAGGGCTTAGGGTATGAATCTGCCCTGCGGTCCAATCAAAACGTCCCAGGCTCATGTCTTTTATCAAAGCATTACACACCAGCCCAAGACCCATACACAGAACAATTGCGCAGCTGAATAAAAATCCAAAGGATCTGCGATTGCGACCTTCAAGATAAAGCCCATTTAAAAAAAGAAAAACAGCACTCCAGCCCAGAAAAAAAAGCACATCAGTCAATTCAACTATGCCACGCGTAAATACTGCATAATGACTGGTCACGCCCAGCAACCGGGCAAGTGTGGACCCCAGGCCAGTGATCCAGCCATCCAGGGCTGTGGCAATAAAAGGCGTACCCAGTAAAAACAACGCAAAGCAGGCCAACAGGCTGAGCACAAAGGCCACGATCTGATCTTTGGCAAAACCAGACACCAGTTGACCAAGGCTTAGAAAAAATGCCCCAAGCAATATCGCGCCCAGATACGAACTCGCTATCTGCCCCAAATCAGGCGTACCAAGCGCAAAAAGCATCACTGGCAACAACAGGGTTGACGCCAGGGCCACAAGCAAAAAACAGAAACTGGCCAGAAATTTACCTAAAACCAGGGCCAAAGGATGCATGGGAAAAGTGAGCAGTAATTCCACTGTATTGTTTGCCCATTCTTCAGCCCATACGCGCATGGTTACTGCAGGTATAAAC
>JAAYGZ010000146.1 GCA_012727515.1 Desulfovibrionales bacterium | reverse complement strand
GTACATTCTGGGCTGCACTGCTTTACGCATCAGCGCCGCACGTAAAGCAACGAAGTAAACCAGCCGCGTATAGATATACAGTACAGGGCGGAGTGCTTCGTTGCCAGTACCTTTTTTGCTTTAGCCAGGATTGCCCCCATGTTATCCCAGAATTTTTGTCCTGGTCTGATTGGTGCTTTGCTGGATGGCATCCATGGTGGACAGCATTTTCTGAATCAGCTCATGCAGTGCGTCTTCTAAAGACTTGAGGGAGTCGCTCATGGCCCTGGAGCGTTCAATATTGGCGTCACCGGCTTTTATGTTTGCATCGAAAAGTCCGCCAGTTGCCTGATTGATGCTGCCCATCATTCCGGTTACTCCACCTGCAGCTGAATTAAAACTCTGGACTTTGGTGTTGAGCAGCATGTCGGCATGACTTCGTGCGCCTGCATCAGTGAGCTTTGCATTTTTTGCAGTTCCGCTACTCATCATACTAAATGATATGGCTCCCTGAGCAATGCTCAGTGCCCCTGTGGCAATACCAATGCAGAGCTGGGTAATGGCTTTGGCACGCAGTTCTTTGGCCTGTTCTTTGATTTCATTCACAGTAATTTCTGTCTGCAAAGCCCGTTGTTCTGCGCTTTGCCTGCGCTGTTGAGATGCGACATCGCCGATCATGGCCAGGTAATTGGCACTGAAAGAAGGGAGACCTGGAAGTCCATTTTCCCAGAGCGTGCCTGTGCCCATGGGTGGGGGCAGGGTCGGCAGGGAGGTTTTGACCATGCTCACAGCTTCTTCAAAAGACTTACCCCCATTAACCGCAGCCAGCAATGCCTGGTCCACCTGGGCCTGGGAAACGTATTCTGATTTGGCCGATTCGAAAAGCAAATTATATTGATTGGCATCAAATCCGGTGATTTGATTTACATTGGTGATAGCCATTCTTTCCTCACAACCGGATGTCTCCGGATTTTTGGGTACCTTAGTTCATTTATCAGGCCATTGCCGGGGTTGTGGTCAAAATGGCTGTCTGTGTCTCTGCACAGCCTTTGACGATATCCATAACCTTGGACATAAGATCGTTCACTCGTTCCATTTCACTTTCCACCAGCTTTCTGTCCATTTCCATGGCTTCTCGGATACGTTCGAGAATGGCATCCAGTTCCTTGGCGCTGATTTTAATTTTATCTGCCTGGTACTGCAGAACAGAACCGGCAATGGTGCCTGCGCCATCAACTACGCTCAGGCCCGCAGAAGTGAAGTTAAGGATCTTTTGTGCTGTAATAGTGATATCCAGCGCACGTTGCGCTGCTTGAGACGATATATTGGCTGCACTGGCAGATGTGGAAGCCAGGCCAGCACCCATGCTGACTCCAATGGAAACGACCATAACGGCCATCTGCATGCCAAAGGCGAACCATTTGGCTGTCTCATCATCCATACCCATTGCTTTGCCCAGAGCTTCAAAGCCGGCCATCATGCTCACTTTGCCATCTGTGGCCATGGACAAGGCGCTGTCTATGGTCATGGCCATGCCAATGACTCCGGCCGCTATCAGCAAAGGATTACCGGTGATTGCGCCTACAGCAATGGTGGCAATGGAAGCAATGGCACCAACAATCATGCCAATGATTTTAAAGGCTTTTAAAAAGCCACTGAGCGCTTTTTGCTGTCTCATTTTTTCCAGTTGTTCGCCCAGTTTTTCCAGTTGTTCCTCATTGATTTTTTTCTGCTCCGCAGCCTTGCCTTCCAGGCTGTCCACACCTGCCTTGCATGCCTGGCGTCGGGCCTCATTGCCAATGGCGCTCATTAAGGAGTCCAGGGACATGCCGCCAACCGGGGTGGAGAGAACCGGCAACCCCAAGGTCTTGAGCATGTCATTGACCGTGAGTTCGTTTTGGGCCGGAGGAATGTTGCCGGTCATGGTTTTTTGCAAGACCTCTTTGAGTTCCTGCATTGCGGTGGAGGCATCAATTTGTCCGGTTTGAAATCTGCCTATAGTTAGATCTGTATTCATGGCCGGCTCCTTAGTTGTGGCTTGTAAGCATCTCCAGGAGATTTTTCGCTTTGGTATGGCATTCAGCATGCGTCGGATTTGCAGGATCGCCCAAGGTCAGCAGACCTTGCAGAGCGCCCAGGGCATTTTCTTTATCGCCCAATTTTATGTAGCAGTTGGCAGCATATAAAAATGGGGCTGGATCAGCCAGTTCTGCGGCAACTCCGGCCATGGAGTAGGCATCAATGGCACCAGGCAGATTCGCGTTAGCCTGCCTGCATCCGGCCAGACCCATCCAGAAACGCACTTCATTGTGCTTGTACAAACACAGGGCCTGAAAGACTATTTCAGCGTCAGCAAAGTTGCCTGTGGTGTACAGATTATAGCCCAGGGTATAAAGACCTTCAAGCATCTCTGTGCTGATATTGGCCACATCGCCAATAGAAGCACCATTGTGCATGGCCTGAATAATGGTCTGGATTTCAGCGTCAGTTAAAGGAGCTCCAGCAGTGGAAGTTTGAGCTGTGTTCATAGGTACCTCGCGAGCGGACCCTGAAAATGTTCAGGCCTGCCGTGCTTATCGGTTATTAGTGATAATGAACTGTTTTATTGGCCTCGGGCAATGTTGGTCAGGACCTGGTTGGCATTGCTGATGGCTGTGTTGGCGCCCTGCAGAAAGGAATTATACTGGCCAATAAAGTCCTGCAAATAGACCATAAGGGTCTGGGTTTTGCTGCCAATCTGTTCCTGATAATTGGTCAGGGATTTTAATGTATAATCCCATTCATCTTTTCCCAGGATATAGTCATTGTCAGCATTGGGATAGCTCAGGTTGCGCTGGTCCATAAACGTCACCAGCTCTTGAGGCATGGGATAACAGTCCTTGCCCCTTGTTGTCACGCCGTTAATACTTTCTATGCCCACGCCCTGGCCATCTTTACCTTTATTTTGCAGGTCGCGAGCAATGGAAATCATGTCTGCGCATTTTTTTTGCTCTTCCTGAATGTCCTGAATCTGCTTCATGTAGTCGTTGGCCTGGGTCTTACACAGCTGGGACTGGGCCATCTGGAGTTTGGCAAACATAAGCTGAATGCCACCACCAGGGCCAAGATCAATGCTGTTCATAATTTGAGACAAACTGGTAGCAGGATTGATGGTGCTCATAGGATTTCCCCATAATTTAGCGCACGTTACAGTTTCTCACGATGCTTATTGTCCTCGGGCAATGCTGGTCAGGACCTGGTTGGCATTGCTGACGGCCGTGTTGGCGCCCTGCAGAAAGGAGTTGTACTGGCCAATAAAGTCCTGCAGATAGACCATAAGAGTCTGGGTTTTGCTGCCAATCTGCTCCTGATAATTGGTCAGGGATTTCAGATTGTATTCCCACTCATCCTTGTTGTGCAAGGTATCCTTACCGGTGTCTTCAATGGACAATCCGCGATCTTTGAAAAATTTGACCATGTCGTCAGGCATTGTTGTGCAGCCCTTATTGTTCTTGGCCGTGTTTTGTAAATCGCGGGCCCTGGAAATCATGTCCGCACATTTTTTCTGTTCTTCCTGGATGTCTTGAATTTGCTTCATGTAGTCATTGGCCTGATTTTTACAAATCATGGATTGGGC
>JAAYGZ010000145.1 GCA_012727515.1 Desulfovibrionales bacterium | reverse complement strand
TCTTTGGCCGAAGGAGGAAAAATATCTCCGGCCCTGGCCCTGTGGACGCCCAATGCTCTTTTTTCTGTCATGGGCCTGATGGGGCTGTGGCTTGCTGCGCATGAATGGGAACCGCGACAGGTTATGGTCTGGCTACGGACATGGCGCCTTACGTCACAGCCTGGGAGTGGTCAGGCATGACCTGTTTGTCTCGCTATGTACTGCGCCATAATATGCTGTTTTTGCTGATGATGTGCGCTATAGGCCTAAGTGTCTATGTGTTTATTGATCTTTTTGATCGCCTGGATGATTTTTTGGAAGCCCAGGTCCGGCTTCAGCACATTGCCCAATACTATCTCTACCGCATCCCCTTTATTCTGGCCCAAATTTTTCCCGCTGTTTTTCTGCTGGCCCTGATAACGCAACTTGGCATTATGCTTCGCAACCGGGAACTCCTGGCCCTGCAGGCGTGTGCCATTTCTGTCGGCACAGTGGCCAGAACAGTGCTTGGTTACGCGCTGCTGCTTTGTTTGGTTCATTTTTTCTTTTCCCAGGTTCTGGGCGTGGCAGGGTACAAGGCCGCAGATCAGATCTGGAATGTGGAGGTCCGCAACCGGCACCTGGCCACCCGCTCTTTGTCGGATATCTGGTTTCGGGAAAACATGACCATGGTTCATCTGCATCAGGTCACCCCAGCTGCCTCAGCAGGGCAGGGCATTACAGTGTATCACATTGATCCCAACCATGCAGGGCGGCTGACAGAAACCATTTCTGCCCAGAAATTTTCGGCCACGCCACAAAACTGGCTCCTGTATAATGCCACCCGCACCATGCCTGACACATTTACACAAATTCATGAACCCACGCTGCACCTGCCCTTGCAGACAGATGTGGCCAGTTTTTTAAGCGTTGATCCCAAAGCCAGCATGGAGTCTCTGCCATTGTGGCAGCTTGGGCGAGAAATTGAACGCCTGCACGACTCAGGCTCCAATATTGAACGCCTGCAAACAGCCTGGCACATGAAATTGGCGTATGCCAGTTCTGTACTTATCATGGCCCTTATTGCCCTGGCCATGGTCAGCTTGTGTTCATCGCTCTATGTTATGATTCCGGCTGGCCTGGTGGTTACATTTTGCTATTACGGTGTGTTTGTTGCTTTTGCTTCGGCAGGAGAAAACGGGCTCATTCCACCACTGGCTGCGGCCTGGACAGGCAATGTGCTCTTTGCCGCGCTGGCCGCTGCGCCGCTGATACTCAAAACGCACCATGTTTGATCCCTGTGACGCGGAAATAAAAAAGGAAAACCTATGATTTGGTGGATTACACTTGGCGGATTTGCGCTTGGCTGCCTGGTCGCCTATGCCATAACCAGGCCCGATGATGATTAGTCCTGTTCAGCTTGCAGGTATTTGCGCAAGATATGAATGATTTCAGGATAAAACTCTTCAGAAAAATTCAGCCCTAACAGATTTTCACTGACCAGAAGTCTGGCCCGGGTTGAGCCAAACACTGTGGAAAAAATTACGCTGGCTGCCAGCTCCGGATGGAGGTCCGCCCGGATAGTGCCGTCAGATATGCCCTGACGCAGACAGTCGAGCATTTTATGCACAACCTGAGCACACT